>JBILOA010000348.1:0-3251 GCA_044374735.1 Pirellulales bacterium
GCCCGCGTTGCGGGCGTTGGCGGCAAGGGGACGGTGAGGATCGCGAGCATGCACCCTCGGCCTGCCGGCCAATCCTGGATCGAGCGGGTCGTGGCCAGCCAGCCGGTGCGGGCCAGTTACGCGAGCCTGGTGGCCCACGCCCTCGCCCTGCTGCTCCTGGCGATGCTCGTGAGCCGGCCACGGGCCGATTCCAAGCCGCTGGTGATCACGCTGCGGATCGCCTCGGCAAGCATTCCTACAGACGGCTCCGAGGGGGTGGAGGTCTCCGGCGACCAAGCTGACGGCGAGCCTGGAGCGGGCGAGCCGTCCGCCGCGGAGGAACCGGCACCGGCCGACGATGCAGCAGCGGAACCGGCTGCCGATCCTGCGACAGCGGTCGCGGCGGTGATTCCCCCGGCGGCACCGGCTCGCGCAGCCAACCTCGCCCCCGCCGCGTTGCCGCAGGAGATCCTGCCGGCAGCCGCGCCTCCGCAGCCCACCGGCGCGACGCCCGCAGATGCTCCCGCGTCGTCGCCGGTGGCCGGCCAGAACCAGGGCTCGCCCGCCGCGGCCACTGCGACCGGCGCCGGGCAGGCGAAGGTCGATGCCTTCGGCGGCCGGAGCGGCGTCGGTCGGGCACGGGGCGTGGGGGCCCGCGGCGGGTCGGAGGCCAGCGAGGCGGCCGTGGCGCGGGGTCTTGAGTGGCTGGCCCGGCACCAGGCGGCCGACGGGTCGTGGCGGTTCGATCTCTCGGGCTGCCGCTGCGACGGGGCTTGTCGGCATCCCGGCAGCGTGCGGAGCACGACCGCGGCCACGGGCATGGCCCTGCTGCCCTTTCTCGGCGCCGGCCAGACGCACGAGCGGGGCGAGCACGCCCAGACCGTCACCCGCGGCCTCTATTACCTGATGAGCAAGATGCAGGCCACGCCCCGCGGCGGCGACCTCTCGGAGGGCACGATGTATGGCCACGGGGTGGCGACCCTCGCGCTGGCGGAGGCACTGGGCATGACAGGCGACCGGATGCTCGCGCCCTACGTGCGGGACGCCGTCCGGTTTCTCGAAACCTCGCAGGACATGCATGGCGGCGGCTGGCGCTACCTGCCCGGCCAGCCCGGCGACACCACCGTCACGGCCTGGCAGCTGGCCGCGCTCAAGAGCGCCGCCCTGGCGGGCGTGGAAGTTCCCTCGCCGACGATCCATGGAATCTGCGAGTTTCTCGACCGCGTTCAGGTGCAGGGCGGCGAGGGCTACGGCTACATCGCCCCGCAGAAGGACCGGCCCTGCACCTCGGCGATCGGCCTCTTGTGCCGGATCTACACGGCCTGGCCCGAACAGGCCACGCTCGACCGCGGGCTCGCGCGGCTCGCCGCCCGCGGCCCGGACCGCGAGGCCGTCTACCAAAACTTCTACCTGTCGCAGGCGCTGCTCCTCCGCAATCACCCCGCCTGGCCCCGCTGGAACGCCAAGAACCGGGACCAGCTCGTGGCCAGGCAGGATGGCGTGGGCCACGAGGCGGGCAGCTGGTCGTTCACGGATGCCGACACCGCGCCCGGCGGCAGGCTCGGGCACACGGCCCTGGCGATCCTCACGCTCGAGGTCTACTACCGGCTGCTGCCGATCTACACGGACGAGGCCGCCGTGCTGCGGTGGTGAGCCCCGGTCACGCCCTCTGGAGGCGGGGCCGGGGCTGCCCGAATCCTCTCGCCGGACGTTCACTCCGGCCTTCCAGGCCTGCGTTCACTGCGTGTCCGCGGCGCTTCGCCATCCCTGGCTTCGCTTGCTTCCACAGCCCGCTCGAGGCCCCGGGCAGCCCCTCCCTGAAATCCTGAGACAACCGAGGCGCTATACTGTTTTTTCAGAGGCCAGCATGCGTTTCAGCACCTACGCCGGGATCGCCGTCGCCGTCGGGGTCGCGTGCGCGGCGATCGGGTGGCTGGGCCTGGCGGGCTGGCTGGCCGTCGTCGTGGTGCTCGCGAGCATCGCCATGCACGTGGCCGGCAATGCCATCGGCACGGGCCTGCGGGATGCGGCCGATCGACGGCTCGAGCGGGTGCCCGGCCAGCCGCTGGCGGCCGTGCCGCGGCCGGCCCCCTCGCACCTGGAGCGGCACACGAGCCTCGGCCGGCTGGTGCCGATCTCCGCTGGGATCGGTGCGGCCTGCGGCGGCGGCGTCGGGACCACGGCGCTGGTGGTCTTCGCCGCCGCGTCGCTGCCCGGGGCGGTGCTCGGCGGCCTCTCCTCGGCGGTGATCGGCGGCCTGCTCGGCTTTCTGGCCGCCAGCTTCGTCGAGATCATCCGGACCAGCCTCCGGGAGGCCTTGGCAGCCGAACGTGAGGGCTGAAACCCGCCTCGCCGTGGAAGCGGCCGCAGGTGCGTGGTACAACCTTTGTCTCGCTCGCCCGCGCTCCTGCGGGCCATCCCGGAGGATCTCATGGCCAAGCCCCATCGCAACCTGAAGAAAGCCAACCACGGCGCCCGTCCGGCCAACAGCAAGGCCCGGAAAATGAAGCGGAAGCACATCCGCACCTGACCGTCGGCCCCGTGAGAAAGATGAGCGTGTTGCCGTGGCCCCCCGCGACTACATCATCCACCCCAGCGAGTACGACCTCGATCGGGTGATCGCCGACATCCACGAGATCCGCCGCTGGAATCGGCAGCGGTTCGAGATGGAGCAGCTCACGGCGATCGTCCACGAGGACCAGTCCCGCGGGCTGTGCGTCGGCTACAAGGACGTGACGCCCGACGAGTTTTGGACGCGGGGCCACTTCCCGGCCCGCCCGCTGATGCCCGGCGTCCTGATGTGCGAGGCGGCCGCCCAGCTGTCGAGCTACTACACGCAGAAGCACAATCTTCTCGACGCCACCGTGATCGGCTTCGGTGGACTGGAGGACGTGCGGTTCCGTGAGCCGGTCGTTCCGGGCGACCGGCTGGTGATCGCCGTGGAGCGGGTCCGGGTGCGGCCGCGGGCGATGATCGTGTGCCGCTTCCAGGGCCTCGTCCGCGACAGCATCGTCGTCGACGGGGTCATCAAGGGCGTGCCGCTGCCCGACGACCTGTTCGCGGGCTCGGGCCAGGCTGCCGGCGGCGGCGTTGGGGCATCCTGAAGCCCGATGCCGCGCCGCCCTCCTCGCAAGCCCGATCCCCAGCTCGACCTCTCGGCCCACCTGCTGCCGTTGGCGGCGCTCCCCGATCCGTTCGACCCGACCAGCGTGTTCCCGACCGGCGCGCCGGTGGAACTCGAGGTGGGCAGTGGCAAGGGACTGTTTCTCTCG
>JBILOA010000349.1:0-3242 GCA_044374735.1 Pirellulales bacterium
CGACTGATCGAGGGCACGTGGCGGCCCGACATGGACCGGATGGAGTCGCTGGCTTCGGCCGGCGAGATGTCGCAAGACCACTACGCCGAGGCGTGGTGCTGGGTGCATTGGCTGCTGGCCACCCCGGAGCGGCGTGCCATCCTCCAGGACTACCTGGCCGACCTGCGGCGCGACCCGGCCACGGCGCCGCTCTCAGCCAGGCTGAAGCAGGCGGGCCTCGGCGATATCGCCGCCTCGGTGCGTGGCCACGTCGAGTCGCTCGCGGCCAAGGACGCCCCAGGCTGATCGGCCGCCGTGCCGGCAAGCCGCCGGTCAGCGGCGGAAGACGGTGCCGTGGTCCGTGGCCTGGAAGCCGAGCTTGGTGAACAGCTGCAGGGCGGCGGCGTTGTCTTCAGCCACGTGGGTTTCGGCGACCGTGGTGCCCTCCGCGCCGAGGTCGTGGAGCGCCTCGGCCACGAGGTAGCTGGCGAGCCCCTGGCGCCGGCGGTCCCCCTCGATGTCGACCCGCAGCAGGCCGGCGAGCGCCAGACCCCAACTGCGGGCCAGCGGTTCGACATCCCAGAACGCCGCGCTGCCGAGCAGCGCGTCGGCCTCGCCCCGAAGTTCGTAGCGGCGCAGGGCGATCCCGGTGGTGGTGGCGGCCTCCCACCAGGTGCGGCGGGCCGGCTCGTCGATCACCCGCAGCGTGGTCGCCCGGCGGATGGCCACCTGGAGGCGGTTGACCGGCGGCCGGAAGCCGGCGAGCGGCCGTCGGAGCACCGCGATCCGCGCGGCGGTGGTGTAGCCGGCCCGCTGGAACACCTCCTGCATCGCGGGCGACGAGTCGAGGATGCCGGGCAGGTCGCTGCCGCCGTAGAGGCCGAGGTAGAAGCCTCCCAGGTCGGGCGTGCCGCCGCCGAGCAGGATCCCGGCCCCCCGGCTCCGGAGGTAGGTTTCGCACCGCGCCAGCAGGGTGTCTTCGATCTCCCGTTGCCGCTCATGCGGCGGCACCACGACCAGAAGCGTGGTGCCGATCGTGGTGGTGAGGGCGGTGCGATCGGCATCGGGGCCGAAGGCGGCGTGGGCGAAGCCGACGATCCGCTCGCCGTCACGGGCCACGAGGAGCCCGTGGCGGTCGAAGTAGGGCTTGGAGAAGACGGCCGCTTCGAGGGCGGCGGACGTCATCGGCTGGAGGGCCGCCGGGCCGAGGTCGGCGCCGCGCCAGGCGTCGGCGATCCGGGGCGGGTCGTCGTTGCGAAAGCAGTCGAAGGTGATCATGGATCGCTTCGCGTCCCGACGGCACCGGGCGGGGCCGCACTCTCGGGGCGGATCCGCACCTCCACCATCCCGTCGCGCACGCGGACATCGTGCACGGGCTGACGGACGGTCGCCGAGATCTGGTGTTGACCGGTCACCACGTCGAACTGCCAGCCGTGCCACGGGCAGGTGAGGATCGTGCCGCACATCCGGCCTGTGCCGAGGGGCCCTCCCTGGTGCGGGCAGAGGCCGTCGAGGGCATGAAAGCCGCCCTCGACGTTGGCCAGCGCGACCATCCGGTCGCCGACGACCCGCTCGATGCTCGTCCCCGGCGGGCATTCCTCGATCCGGGCGATCGCGATCCAGTCGGCCATGAAAGCGATGACGGTCGGCGGGGTGGCCGCCGCGACCCTCACGCAGCCGGCCGCTGCAATCTAGCCTTTCGGGGCTGGTCCCGCCATCGCCGGTGCACCCACCAATACTGGGCGGGCTCCCGGCGGATCGCGTCCTCGAGCAGGGTGGTGTACCACTGCGAGAGCGACTGGAGGCCGGCCGTTTCGGGCGTGTTGGCGGCAGGGTCGGCCGTTCCCTCGAGCCGCAGGTCGTAGTCGAACAGCCCGGAGCGGCGGGTGGCCGAGCAGACCATCACGGGCGCCGCCGCCGAGAGCGCGAACACGCCGATCGCCTTGTGGACGCTGGCCGGCCGGCCGAAGAAGTCGACCCAGCAGCCCTTGGGGCCGGCCGCCTGGTCGCCCAGCAGGCCGATGGCGCCGTTTTCCTCGAGCACGAGGGCCACGTCGGGCGCGCTCCCCTTCTTGGGCAGGATCCGCTGCCCGCGGGACTCGCGAAACTCCGTCACGAACCGGTCGAGCCGCGGATTGTCGAGCTCGCGGGCCACCGAGAAGATCCGGAAGCCGAACAGGCCGAACAGATAGGCGGCCAGCTCGAAGTTGCCGTAGTGGCCCGAGAGGATCACCTTGGGCCGCTCGAGCCACAAGGTGCGCACGAAGTCTTCCATCCCGTGGATGCGGAGGTGGCGGCGCCAGGTGGTCTTGTGGATCACGCGGTTGGCGTGCGCGATTTCGACCACCATCAGGAGCAAATGCTCCCACATGCCGCGGGCCACCTCCCGCCGCTCGTCGGCCGACATGGCGGGAAAGGCCTGCCGGAGGTTGTCCCGCACCACGGTGCGGCGGATCCGGATTCGGTTGGCGAGCAGTTCGGAGAGCCGGCGGGCCCAGCGTTCGCAGGCCGCTCTGGGCAGCGACTGAATCACGCAGATCGCCACGCGCACGGCCGTGTAGGCGGCCAGATCGGCCGCCCGGGTGAGGAGCGATCGTGTCTTGGGCTTGGCCAAGGCGTCGGGTCCATGACGATCGGGAACGGGGCCGCATCCTGCGGCGGCGGGATTGTGGCGGGCGGGGCGGCCCGATGCCAGATCGGTTTGGCGACGGCGGGAGCCGGCTCGCCCGGGGCTGTTTCCGGCTGGTTCAGCCCGCCGCCACCGGGGCGGGCGCGGCCAGCAGCAGGCCGACGCTCACGGCGTTGAAGAGCGCATGCAGCAGGATGCAGGGCACGATCGAACCGGTCCGGCGGGCGATGAAGCCCAGCACGAGCCCCAGGGGAAAGAGGGGCACGAAGGCCAGCCCCTGGCCCTGATGGGCGAGGGCGAAAGCGGCGGCGGAGACCACCAGCGCGAGTGTCCCATCGGCCTCCGGCAGCACCTTCTCGAGCCAGCCCTGGAGGATGCGGCGGAAGAAGAGCTCCTCGACCAGCGGGGCCGCGATCACGGCGGTGGCGATCACGAGACTGACCGCCAGCGGGTCGCGACGCAGCGTGAGAAACTCGACCACGTCGTGCTTGTAGGGCACGAGCTGGTTGAGCACCGAGGCCAGGGCCAAGAGCGGCACCAGGACGAGCCCCAGGCCGGCCGTGGCGAGCCGAAGATCCGGGCCCACCCCCGCGGTTGTGAACCCGAGATCGGCGCCCGTCGCACCCCGCAGCAC
>JBILOA010000350.1:0-3241 GCA_044374735.1 Pirellulales bacterium
CGATCAGGAGCGGCTTGCCCGAGTTCACCACCGCCTCGAGCATCGGCACGATGTCCTTGACGGAGGAGATCTTCTTCTCGAACACCAGGATGTAGCAGTCTTCGAGGACGCACTGCATCTGCTGGGGATTGGTGACGAAGTAGGGCGAGAGGTAGCCCCGGTCGAACTGCATGCCCTCGACGAACTCGATCTCGGTCTTGAGGCTCTTGCCCTCGTCGACCGTGATCACGCCGTCCTTGCCGACCTTGTCCATCGCCTCGGCGAGCAGGTCACCGATCTCGGGGTCGTTGTTGGCGGCGATGGAGGCGACCTGTGCCATCTCCTTCTTACCCTTGACCGGGATCGCCATCTCCTTGAGCTTGGCGGTGATGTCGGTCACGGCCTTCTCGATGCCGGCCTTCATCTGGATCGGGTTCACACCCGCGACGACCGCGCGGAGGCCCTCGTTGAACACCGCCTCGGCGAGCACCGTGGCGGTCGTGGTGCCGTCGCCGGCCACGTCGCTCGTCTTGCTCGCAACCTCGCGGACCATCCGGGCGCCCATGTTCTCGTAGACGTCCTCGAGGTCGATCTCCTTGGCGACGGTCACGCCGTCCTTGGTCACCGTCGGGGAGCCGAAGCTCTTCTGGAGGATGACGTTGCGGCCCTTGGGGCCGAGGGTCACCTTGACGGCGCGGGCGAGCTTCGAGACGCCGCGGCGCATCGCCTCACGGGCCTCCTGGTCGAATGCCATCATCTTGGCCATGGTTCAGAATCTCCGGGGATGGGGTTCGTGGATTTCGAAAAGATGGGAGCGGGCCGGGTGTCAGCCGAGGATCGCCAGGATGTCGTCCTCGCGCATCAGGAGCAGCTCGTCGTCACCGACCTTGAAGGCCTCGCCGGCGTAGCTCGTGAACACGACGCGGTCACCGGGCTTGACGTGGAGCGGATGCCGCACGCCCTTGGAGTCGCACTTGCCTTCGCCGACGCTCACGACCGTGCCGCGGGCCGGCTTGTCCTTGGCGGACTCGGGCAGCAGGATGCCGCCGGACGTCCTCTGTTCGCTCTCCTCGCGCTCCACGACGACGCGGTCACCGAGCGGAATCAACGTCGACTTCTTGCGGGCGGGCTTGGCGGCGGTGGCTGACATGCGTGCTTGAACCTCTGCGAGGGAGACGGGAATGGGGTTCGACAGGCCAGGAGGCGACGCCGGCTCGCTGCCCGGGAGCCGGGAGCCGCCGACGGCCGCCTGCCGTCGCCGGCCAGAACCCGACCGGCCCCACCCCTCCAAGCAAGTGGCGCGCCGGAAGCCCCGACGGCCGGAAGGGACTGGCGTTTCAGCCTGTCCAGGCCAAATTTTGCAAGGCTTCAGGTCGACGGTCGCCTGCCGGCGGGGCCGCCGTCGGTGCTGCCAGATTGGCAGCGGGCCGAGCCTGATGGGGTCGCGGCCATCGGGGTCGGGCGGGGCGTGACGAGCATGGCGAACGGGCGGGCAAACCGCTAAGGTGCGGGTCTGCCCGGTTCAAGAGCGGTGCTCCGGCGAGGGTTTGGGATGGCGACGCAGCGGATCGACGTGACGAAGAGCGGCGACGTCTCGGTGGTGAAGTTTCGCGACCGCAAGATTCTCGACGAGGCGGCCATCCAGGAACTCGGCAGCGAACTGTTTGCGCTCGTGGAGGTCGACAACCGCAAGACCATCCTCCTGGATTTCGAGGGGGTGGAGTTTCTCTCCAGCGCCGCCCTGGGCAAACTGATCACCTTCGACCGCAAGGTGAAGACCTCCAAGGGACGGCTCAAGATGTGCGGGATCGCGCCGGGCATTCTCGAGGTCTTCCAGGTCACCAAGCTCAACAAGGTGTTCGACATTCGGCCCGACGCGGGCGAGGCCCTGGCGGCCTTCTGACGGGATCGACCGCGACACCAGGCCGTTGCCGGCCGCATGCGGAGTGAACGGATGGCGGAACAACCCTCGACAGCGGCCTGGCGGCGGTCGGTGAAGCTGCCGAGCGAGCGGGGCTCGAGCCGGCTGGTGACCGACGACTTGCTTGAGCAGCTCGGGCAGCACGGCTGGCCGCCCGACGACATCTTCGCGATTCATCTCGCGGCCGAGGAGGCGCTCGTCAACGCGGTCGTCCACGGCAACCGCCTCGACCCGAAGAAAACGGTGCACGTGGAGTGCGAGGTGTCGCCCGAGTACGTGCGCCTCGAGGTGACCGACGAAGGGCCGGGCTTCGATCCGGCGAGTGTGCCCGACTGCACGCTGGAGGAGCGGCTCGAGGCCCCGAGCGGGCGGGGGGTGATGCTGATGCGGTCGTTCATGACGCGGATCGCCTACAACGCCAAGGGCAACAGCGTCGTCTTGGAGAAGCGGCGGGGCGACAAGCCGGCCGCCGAGTGAGCCCCGAGCCGAGGCTCGCGAGGCCCATCGAGCGGTCACCGGCGCATCTCGTCGCCAGCGGCTGCCAACGCTCGCTTTCGCCCGTGTGGATCGCTATTCTAGTGGGCTCGAGATCCGAACGATCCCCGATAGCTCAATGGTAGAGCGGCCGGCTGTTAACCGGTAGGTTGTAGGTTCGAGTCCTACTCGGGGAGCTTTCTTCGCCCGCTCAAGCACCGGCCGGCACGGACCCGCAGGATGGTTCAAGTCGTTCCCCGACTTGGTCGCTTCGATCGCCTACTCGATCAGCTGGATATCAGAAAGCACCCAGGAGCGGTCAAAGTAGGCCTGGGTGGGGCCATACAAGCGGAAGTAGCTGAACCAGCCTTTGCCCGGGAGCGTCTTGATCCAGTTGCTCTCCGGCATGCCGGCGGGAGGCGTGGGGCCGAACGCGATGTCCACGGAGCCGTCGGCGTTCGTGACGATCGCGTCTCGCGATGAACGATCCGGCGACACGCCTGAGTCGACGAAGCAGCGGGTCTCGTTGTCGTACACGGTGACAGACCAAAACTGCGCCACGGGCACGTCCTTCGGAACCGTGAGGCGATACGTCCTGCCGCCATCGAGCCAGCGGCCCCGGCCGTCTTTCGCGGCCTCGAGGTAGACCTGCCCGACGCCGACGGTGCGGCCCATCATGCCCACAGAGACGCCGACGGCTTCGTAGAACCAGCTCGTGCGCTCGTCCAGTTGCGTATGGTGCGGGGCTTCCTGATTGGTCTCCTTGAGAAACAGCGAGAGCTCCCAGTTTCTGCTGGGCCAGACTTTCGCACCCTCGAACCGCTTCTGGTAGGCGATCGCCCGGGCCATCACCTCGCCAACTTGCGC
>JBILOA010000351.1:0-3239 GCA_044374735.1 Pirellulales bacterium
AGTGGGACAAAAACGACCTCGACGAGCTCGGGATCCTCAAAGTGGATTGCCTCGCCCTCGGCATGCTCACGGCGATCCACCGGGCCTTCGACCTCGTGGAAAAAGCCGGCGGCCCGAAGCTCACGCTGGCCACGGTGCCGGCCGAGGATCCGGCCGTCTACGAGATGATCTCGCGGGCCGACACGGTGGGCGTGTTTCAGATCGAGAGCCGGGCGCAGATGAGCATGCTGCCGCGGCTCAAGCCAAAGTGTTTCTACGACCTCGTGATCGAGGTGGCGATCGTGCGGCCGGGGCCGATCCAGGGCGACATGGTGCATCCTTATCTGCGGCGGCGGGCCGGCGAGGAGCCGGTCACGTATCCCAGCGACGCGATCCGCGACGTCTTGGAGAAGACGCTCGGCGTGCCCCTCTTCCAGGAGCAGGCGATGCGGCTGGCGGTGGTGGCGGCCGGCTTCACGCCCGGCGAGGCCGATCAACTGCGGCGGGCGATGGGGGCCTGGCGGCGGCCGGGCGTGATCGACGAGTTTCACAAGAAGCTCGTGGATGGAATGCTGGCCCGCGGGCTCGCCCGCGAGTTTGCCGAGCAGGTCTTCAACCAGATCCGGGGTTTCGGCGAATACGGCTTCCCCGAGTCGCACGCGGCGAGCTTCGCCCTGCTGGTCTACGTGTCGGCCTGGCTCAAGTGCCATCATCCGGCGGCCTTCACGGCGGCGCTCCTGGGCAGCCAGCCGATGGGTTTTTATGCACCGGCCCAACTCGTCCGCGACGCCCGGGCGCATGGCGTGCGGGTGTTGCCGGCCGATGCCAACACGAGCGACTGGCACGCGACGCTCGAGGGGGGCCGCTCGCCAGACGTTCAGCCCGCGATCCGGCTGGGGCTCGAGCAGGTCTACGGTCTCGGGGAGGCAGAGGCCGAGCGGATCGTGGCGGCCCGCCGCGACGGCCCCTTCCGCCTGCCACGTGACCTGGCCCGACGAGCGGGACTCGATCGCGAGGCGCTTCTGCATCTGGCCCGGGCCGGGGCGCTCGCCTCGCTCGGCCTCTCCCGGCGCCGCGCGGTCTGGGAGGCGATGCGGAGCCTCGACAAGCCCGCGAGCCGGCCGCTGCTCGAGGGGCTCGACGACGACGCAGACGAGGCCGAGGAAGCCGCCGGCCTCGATTCGATGACCGAGCAGGAGGAGGTGATCGCCGACTACCGCACCGGCGGCCTCTCGCTCACGGCCCACCCGCTGGCCTTCGAGCGGGCGCGGCTTGCAGCCCGGGGCGTGCTCGAGATCGCCGCGGCGAATGCCATCCCGGAAGGCCGCCGCATCTCTGTGGCGGGCATCGCGCTGTGTCGCCAGCGGCCCGCCACCGCCAAGGGGATGATCTTCCTCACGATCGAGGATGAATCCGGCGCGGCCAACATCGTGGTTCGCCCCGACGTCTGGGCCGCCGCCGACCATGCCGCCCGCCGCGCGGCGGTGCTCCTGGTGGAGGGCCGGATCCAGCGGCGGGGCGCGGTCGTGCACGTCGTGGCGACGCGGCTCCAGCCGGCGCTGCCCACCACTGACGAAATCGCAGCCGGCTCCCCTGCCCTCGCCACCCTGCCCCGCATGTCTCGCGACTTCTGCTGACCGGCACGGCCCCGAGACTTCACCCGGAGACCCCGCTCCCCGCGGCCCGGCCGCGGCGGTCCCGCTGCCCGGCCCCCGCCGTACCCGCGCCCGAGCGGCCTCGCCCGCACGCATTCCGCGAGCGGGCCTGCCGACCACGCACCCGATTGGCCCCGCTGCTCTGCGTTCCGTACAACGGACGCCATGAACGCCGCCGCCGTCACCGCCACGAACCTGCCCCTGGGCAAGCCCATGCGGGGCAAGGTCCGCGACTGCTACCGGTTCACGTCGCCCGCCTTCGGCGACGCGCTCGTGATCGTGAGCACCGACCGGATCAGTGCCTTCGACTGGATCCTCCCGTCCCCGATCCCCGACAAGGGCAAGGTGCTCACGGCGATCTCGCGGTTTTGGTTCGACCTGCTCTCGCAGGGCCCGAATCCCATCGCCCACCACCTGCTCACGACCGACGTGGACAGCATGGGCCTGCCTGCCGAGATCGACCTCGCGCCGCTCCGCGGCCGCACGATGCTCGTCCGGCGGGCCGACGTCATCCCCTTCGAATGCGTCGTCCGCGGCTGGCTCGCGGGCTCGGGCCTCGCCGAATACAAGCAGAGCGGCACCGTCTGCGGCGTGCCGCTGCCGGCGGGCCTCCGCCCCGGCGACCGCCTGCCCGAGCCGATCTTCACGCCGGCCACCAAGGCGGCGAGCGGCCACGACGAAAACGTCTCCTTCGACGTGATGGCCGCGGCGGTGGGGAGCGAGGTCGCCGAATCGCTTCGCCGGAAGAGCCTCGAGGTCTATGCCAGGGGCGCCGCGCATGCCGCCGTCCGCGGGATCGTGCTGGCCGACACGAAGTTCGAGTGGGGCCGGCTGCCCGACGGCTCGCTGATCCTCGTGGACGAGGTGCTCACGCCCGACAGTTCGCGGTTCTGGCCGGCGGCTGACGCAGGCCACGGCCGCGTGCCCGATTCCTTCGACAAGCAGTTCGTGCGCGACTGGCTGGAGACGACCGGCTGGGACAAGGCGAGCGAGCCCCCGGAACTTCCTGCCGACATCGCGACCAAGACCCGTGCCAAATATCTGGAGGCCTGCCGGCTGATCACCGGCGCCCCCTTCCAATCAGCCTGACGGGAGTGTCGGCGCGATGCCCGCACCATGCACGAGGGAGACGCCGGCGGCGCCCGTCGCCGTGCCGACCGTGGTCCGCAGGGCGAGACGCGGGAGCGGCGGCCGCGCAGGCTGGGCAGCCTTGCTGATGGCCTCACTGTTCCAGGCCTCACTGTTCCAGGCCTCACTGCTCCTCGCCGTCCGGGCGTTCGCCGCCGATCTGCCCCGCGTCGACTTCGCCCGCGACGTGGCGCCGGTGCTCGTCGCCCGCTGCCTCGAGTGCCACTCGGGCGAAAGCCCCGAGGCCGGCCTCACGCTCACCGACGAAGCGTCGCTGCGGCGCGGAGGCGAGAGCGGAGCGTCGCTCGAACCGGGAGACTCGGGCGGCAGCCTGCTGTGGCAGCGGATCGCCGCCGACGAAATGCCGCCCAAGCACCCGCTCTCGGCCGCCGAGAAGCGGTCGATCGCCGCCTGGATCGACGCGGGCGCTCCGTGGCAAGGTGGGTCGCTCGACCCGTTTGCTCTGACCACGTCCTC
>JBILOA010000018.1:0-10717 GCA_044374735.1 Pirellulales bacterium
ATGGCGGTGCTCTGGGTGCAGGTGGCCTCGATCGTGGGCGCGGTGCTCGGCGGGATCGTCGCCGACCGTTGGATGCGGCGAACCGATCGAGGCCGCATCTACACGAGCGCCCTGGGCATGCTCCTGTTCCTGCCGGCCCTGTTCGGCCTCGGGAATCCCGGCACGGTGACGGTCGCGGTCACGATGCTCGTCGTGTTCGGCATCGGCTGGGGCTTCTTCGACTGCAACAACATGCCGATCCTCTCGCAGGTGGCCCGGCCGGAACTGCGGGCGACGGGCTATGGGCTCATGAACCTCGTGAGCATCTCCTTCGGGGGCGCGGGCGACTGGGGCTTCGGGCTGCTCCAGGATCGCGGGGTTCCCCTGCCGGTGATCTTCGGCGCGTTCACGGCGCTGGCGCTGGTGTCGGTGGTGGTCGTGCTGCTCATCCGGCCGCGGCACGCCTAGGCCGCTCCACGCAGGCCTCAGCGGTCACCGGCGGAACTCCACTCGCCGTCGGCCTTCCACAGCCGCCAGCGGAGTTCGCAGCCCTCCGGCACCATGACCACCAGCGGCAGCCGGCTGTTGTAGCGGACGAGCGTGCGGGGGCCGGCCACGAACCGCGGGGCGGGGTTCGTGGGGCCGCCGATCAGGGTCGAGGCGGCCTGCTTCAGATCCCCTTCCACCTCGTAGTAGGAAAACCCCCAGCCGTCGATGTTGCGCTCGTGGATCGCACCGCCGAAGCCATACGTATTGACCCCGTCGGTCTCGATCACGCGGCCCACGACGAGTTCCACCTGCAGGTCGTCGTCGGCCCCCCGCTCCACGTGCGGCAACAGCACGACCTTCCGCTCCCTGCCCGCGGGCGCCTGGGGATAGGCCGCTTCCAGGTTCTTGACCGCGCCGGGGTCGATCTCGGCCGCGGCCGAGATCGCGCTGGTGAGGATCACGATGGCAGTGCCGGCGATGCAGGTGGCCGATCTCATGCGTGGGCTCCGGTCGGGGCGGTGAAGGTGTCGAGGGTTGACGGCGGCACCGGGGCGGGCTTACGGGGGCGGGGGCAGGTGGCGGATGTCGGTGACGACACCGCTGTCGTCGACGGCGAACGCGTAGCGACGGTCGCCGAGATCGATCGACTCGATGTGGCCCGCCGGTGTGCGGCCGAACCGCACGAAACGGATCACCTGGTTCGAGGCGTCGTCGGTCTCGACGAACTGCCCCTTGTCGAGGCCGGCCGACCAGAGATCGATGAAGAACAACACCTCCGTGAGGTTGCTCCGGTAGCCGCGGAGCCAGCGGTCGGCCGCCACCTGGAGCCGGCCCTCGGTCGAGTTCCAGTGCTGGTTGCCCTGGGTCGCCAGGCTCTCCTGCGGCGACTCGTAGAAGAAGGGAATGTCGCCCCGCATGAAGCCGTAGGCCCGCCAGTCGGAGCCCGGCGGCTTCTGCCAAGAGGCGGTCCACGCCTGCTTCCAGGAGTCGTCGCGGCCGTCCCAGAGGCCCGCCTCGCGGAACCGGGCCCGCGTCAGCTCCTGCGAGAGCCAGCCCGTCGCCGGATCGGCCCGCATCTCCGGTCCACCGGCCGCCACGAGCAGCTGCCCCCAGCGGCGGGTGAGCGCGGGGCTGCGCCGCACGAAGGCGTCGAGGTCGTGGCTGGCCTCGTGGTGCACGACCGTCATGAACCAGTTCTCGCTGCCGCGGTCGCCGATCAGCGGCCGGGCGTCGGCCCCGAAGCCATACTCCCCCCGCTGCTCGGGCGAACCGGCGAAGATGTTCTTGAGATGGCCGCGGACGAGGAACGTGCGGCCCCCGAGCCACTCGTTGGCGGTGATGCCCGTGCCCGGATAGATCTCCCGCGGGATTCGACGGACCCACTGGTGGATCGCCTCGGCCCCGCGGGGCGAGCGGTCGTTGTCGATGAAGATCAGTCCGCACTCCTCGACGAGCGCCCGGTGAGGACCGGTGAAGCCGGCGGCATCGGCCAGCCGGGTCCGCACGGCCGGATCGTGCGGCTCCGCGGCGAGCACCATGAGCCAGAGCTGCGCGGCGAGCGAGGGGATGCCGGGGTCGCGAGCCAGGTCGAGCGACTGCCGCCGGAGATACCGCGGACAGTCTTCGATGAGCTCGAGCACGGCGTCCACCAGCCGGCGCCGCTCCGTCGGGCCGGCCAGGTTGACCATCGTGTCGAAGAGGGCGGCGAGCGATCCACGGAGCCGGTCGGCCGTGGGCTTGTTGGCGGCGGCGGCGAGGTGGGTCCCGAGGTCGTCGGGGTGGGCGGCGAGCAGCGACCGCACGAAGTCGAGGCTCGCGGCGGCCGTCTCGCCGGTGGCCAGCCGCACCATGCCGCCCCGCTCGCCCCCCATCACCAGATCGCGCACACCGTCGCCGTCGAGGTCGGCCAGATCGATCACCGGCCCGTCGCAGAGGGCGTGAAGATCGACGGCCGCCCCGCCCGGGCCGGTCACGGTGTACTGGGCGGGCTGGCCCAGGGCAGGGGCATGGTTCGGCGCCGCGGGCCCGGTACCGGCGGCATTGAGCCGCGCCTGGATCGTGCCCCAGTTGTACGACTCGATCAGGTCGGTCGTGCCATCCTCGTCGAAGTCGAGCAGCCGGACGTTGAGGTTGTAGGCGCCGCCGATCGCACTGCCGTCGGCAGCCAGGAGCGGCTCGGCCGCCGCGAGCACGAGTGCCCCGGCCGGCCCACGCGAGCCGCGGGCGAGCCGCACCGGGCCCGCGCCGGCGCCGGTGACCAGATCGGGCACGCCGTCGCCGTCGAGATCGCCCACGTCGAAGCGGATGTCGGCCGCGCGAAACTCGCCGCCGCCGGCAGCGGCGATCGGCCGGGCCGCGGCGAATGCGGGCGGCCCGCCGGGTCGGGTCTGGTTGGGAAACCAACGAATCCCGCGATCCTGGCCGCAGGCGATCAGGTCGCCGAGCCCGTCGCCGTCGAGGTCGTGCCAGGCCAGGCCGATGCGACCCGGGCCGAGCGGGAGCGGCTCGCCGCCGGCCAGGACGGGCTGGGCGGCCGCGAATGCCGGGGCTGCGCCGGGGCCGGCGCCGCGATGCCAGACGACGCTGCCGGAGCCGGCGACGAGCAGGTCGATCCGGCCGTCGCGATCGAGGTCGACCAACCTGGGCACGACCGCGGCCTGGCCCACCTGCAGTGGTTCGCCACCGGCCGTGAGGTCCCGCAGGTCGCCGAAGGCCACCGTCGC
The DNA here is from genome assembly GCA_044374735.1 of Pirellulales bacterium. Classification (GTDB taxonomy): domain Bacteria; phylum Planctomycetota; class Planctomycetia; order Pirellulales; family UBA1268; genus QWPN01. Next base: position 3,192 of record JBILOA010000018.1, read on the forward strand.
TCCCGTCGCCCGTGCCGCGACCACGCGGAGATGCATGGTGGCCGCCGCCTCGCCGCCGCGGTCGTCGGCGATCGTGAAGGCGAAGGCATCGCGGCCGGTGAAGCCGGGGTTCGGCGTGTAGGTGAAGGTGCTGTCGGCGTTGGCGGCCACATGGCCGTGGGCCGGCTGGCCGTGCGACCTCAGCGACAACCGGTCCGCCTCGACGTCGTACACGCCCAAGAGCACGCTCGGCGTCCGCCCGGGCCGGCCGGCCTCGATCACGGCCCGCCGGTCGAGCGCCTGGGGAGCGACGTTCGGAAAGGGGTCGGGCAGGACGGTCGTCGTGACCGCGCGGACCGGCTCAGCGGCCTGGAGCTTGCGCGGGCCACCGCCGAGCACACTGGCGACCATGAGCAGGGCGGTGCGGAGTCGGGCGAGGCGCTGGGCGGCGAGGCGGTGGTTCACGCGAGACCTCTGATGACGAATCGATGGGCCGACCGGCCCGTCATGCTCCGGTGGTGCCGGCCCCGCGGCGGCGCGTCAGGCCCGGGAGCGGGCCTTGCGCCGGCCGGCGCCTCCCCGGTCGGACGAGACCCTCGACTTGCTTCCCTTGGGCCGCCCGCGGCGCCGAATCGGTCGGGGGCGGTCGAGGTCACCGGCGAAGCCCTGGGCGGCCAGGTGGGCGAACACCTCTTCCTTCCCTTGGCGGATGTGGGCCAGCGCCGTCGCGGCGGCCAGTTGGGCGTTGCGGGTGGCGAGGGCACGCACCAGCCGACGGTGGCCGCGCCAGGTCTGCACCGCCACGTCGACGGTGAGAAACGCGGGAATCCGGCGCTGGGGCGTGAAGCCGTAGGCCAGGATCTTCAGGTCGGCGGCGATCTTCGAGAGCCAGCAGTTTCTGGCCGCCTCGAACAGGACTTCGTGGAACCGTTGGTCGGCATCGATCCAGGCCGCCATGATGGCCGCGTCGGCGTGCGGTTCGGGGCGCCCGGCGATCTGCCGGATCAGCCGGAACGAGCGGGCGGCAATCGCCCGCAGTTCACCGATCTCGCCGGCCGTGGCGTGGGCGGCGGCCTGGGCGGCTGCCAGCGGCTCGAGCGCCTCGCGGAGATCGTAAAGCTGGGCGAGTTCCGGCCGCGTGATCCGCCGCACGAAGGCTCCCGCGCCGGGGACGTGCTCGACGAGTCCTTCGCTCGCGAGCCTGGTGACGGCCTCGCGGATGGGCGTCATGCTCATGCCGATCTGGTCGGCGAGCTTGCGGTTGACCAGTTGCATGCCCGGCTCCAGCCGGCCCGTCGCGAGCATCCGGCGGAGTTCGTCGTAGGCCTGGAGGCCGAGCGTCGGTGGCACGGAGGGGCTCCGGGTGGATACGCGATCGGCGGCGTTATAGCAGGTTTGATGCGGCCCGGCCGCTAGTCGCACTTGCCGCAGCGGCCCTTGAGCAGGATCTCCGTGACGGAGCTGATCCGGTCGGCGGCCGGACGCTTCACCGGCTTGCCGGCAGCCGAGCGGCGGGTGATCGCCACCTGCACGTCGTCGAGACACGACACCTCGCCGCAGGTCGTGCAGACGAAGTGGGGATGATCGTCGACCCTATGGCCACCGCCGGCCCGCTTGGCCTCGAACCGCCACACGTGGTCGCCCAGTTCGACCCGCGAGGCGAGGCCGGCTTCGGTGAGTTCCGTGAGGTTGCGGTAGATCGTGGCCCGGTCGAAACCGAGGTGGTGGAGCGCCTCGGAGACCTCGGCATGGGTCAGGGGGCCGGTCGCGGTCTCCAGATGGTGCAGCACCGCCACCCGGGCCGGCGTGCACCGCAGGCCGACGCCGCGGATGCGGTCGCGCACAGCCTCGTCCGGAACCGGTCTTCCTCGACCCATGAGCGCAGAGTCTACACCACCTCCACGCCGGCGAGCAGTTCCACGATCGCCCCCATGAAGGCGGGGAGATCGGCCGGTTTGCGGCTGCAGACGAAGTGCCGATCGACCACCACCGGCGCGTCTTCCCAGATCGCGCCGGCGTTGATCAGGTCGTCCTTGATGCCCGGGCTCCCGGTCACGCGCACCCCGCGGTAGACGCCGGCCGAGATCGGGATCCAGCCGCCGTGGCAGATCGCCGCCACGAGCTTGCCGCGGGCGGCGAACTCGCGGGCGAGATCGAGCACCTTGTCGTCGCGGCGGAGCTTGTCGGGCATCCAGCCACCGGGAATCACGATCCCGTGGAAGTCGGCCGCCTCCATGTCGGCGATGACCGCGTCGCTCGTGCAGGGATAGCCATGCTTGCCCCGCGAGGTGCGGCCCGCCACCGCACCGGCGACGACGACATGGCCTCCGGCCTCCTCGACCCGGAGCTTCGGATACCACAGTTCGAGATCCTCGTAGTCGTCGTCCACGAGCATCAGAATCCGGATGCCGTCGAGCGGGCGGTGGGAGGGGAGCGGATGCGTCATGGGAACCTCGTGATCAGGGGCAGGGGGGCAACGAACGCGGTGGAGGCCGCCAGCCAGGCCGGTGGCGGGGGCATTGTCACCGGCGCGCCGGGCTGCGGCGAGTCGTGGCCGCCAGGACCCCACGGACGGGTGGTGCGTGCCATCGGCGCCAGCAGCGGCCCGAGGGCGGCCCGGATCGCGGTTTCCGGGGCGTCAGCCACGTGGAAAAAAAGTCGCTTGACTCACCAGACCCTCACGCTACATTCACGCCCCGGCCTACCGGCAGTGGTCAGCGGATCGACCACCACAACATGTTGCGATAGCACGCAGATGGACCTGCTTTCTCGATTTTCCGGTTGTGAGGCCATTCCCCCGGGCTGATTTCCTCATGCGGCCCCGCGCCTGGGCCGATGGTGGCTTGTAGCAGAACTATACGGAAGTATACTTTTCGAGTGCCCGGTTGGCTCCGGATTTCGACCGTTTTTCCCCCAGGAGTTTCTCATCCCATGGCCGATTTCGACTCCGCCACGCTGTCCGGAACCGCCGCCCCGAGCCCTGCCACTGGCCAGCGGCCGGCGGGCCGAGTGGCCCTCGAAATCCGCCCGACCTTCTGCCCCACCGAGGTGGACAGTCCGTTCGACACGACCGAGTGGGAGCTCCGCACCGCCGCGATCAAGGGGGAGGACGGCAAGGTGCTCTTCGAGCAGCCGGCCTGCGAGATCCCGGCCGCCTGGAGCCAGCTGGCCACCAACGTCGTGGTCAGCAAGTATTTCTACGGCGAGATTCACACGCCCGAGCGGGAGCACTCCGTCAAGCAGCTCGTGCACCGCGTCGCCCGCACGATCGCCGACTGGGGCACCAAAGACGGCTACTTCAAGACGAAGCAGGACGGCGAGAACTTCTATCGCGACCTGGCCTGGCTCTGCGTCCACCAGCACGGCGCCTTCAACTCGCCGGTCTGGTTCAACGTGGGCCTGTACCACCAGTACGGCGTGAAGGGCGCCCCCTGCAACTGGCGCTGGGACGAGGCCAAGCGGGATGTCGTGATGCCCGACAACCCGTACGAGTATCCGCAGGGCAGTGCCTGCTTCATCCAGAGCGTCCGCGACAACATGGAAGACATCATGGATCTCGCCCGCAGCGAGGCCATGCTCTTTAAGTTCGGCTCGGGCACCGGCACCGACCTGTCCACGCTCCGCAGCCAGCGGGAGAAGCTCGCCGGCGGCGGCAAGCCCTCGGGGCCGCTCTCCTTCATGCGGGTCTACGACCAGGTGGCGGCGGTGGTGAAGAGTGGCGGCAAGACGCGGCGGGCCGCGAAGATGCAGTCGCTCAAGGTCCACCATCCCGACATCATGGAGTTCATCGAGTGCAAGAGTAAGGAAGAGAAGAAGGCGCGGGTCCTGATCGAGAAGGGGGGCTATGACTCCAACTTCAATGGCGAAGCCTACAGCTCGATCCTGTTCCAGAACGCGAATCTCTCGGTCCGCCTGAGCGACGAGTTCATGCAGGCGGTCGATCGCGAAGACACCTGGACCACCCGCTGGGTGACCGATCCCTCCAAGGCCGGCCCGAGTTTCAAGGCCCGCGAGGTGCTCGACCGGATGGCCGAGTGCGCCTGGCAGTGCGGCGACCCCGGCGTGCAGTACGACACCACGATCAATCGCTGGCACACCTGCCCCAACTCGGGCCGGATCAACGCCTCGAATCCGTGCTCTGAATACATGTTCCTCGACGACACGGCCTGCAACCTGGCGAGCATCAACCTGATGAAGTTTCGCCGGCCCGACGGCAGCTTCGACGTGGAGCGGTTCGCGACGGCCTGCCGGATCTTCTTCGTGGCCCAGGAGATCCTGGTGGACCACGCCAGCTACCCGACGGCGCGGATCGCCCGCAACAGCCACCTCTACCGGCCGCTCGGCCTCGGCTACTCCAACCTCGGCAGCCTGTTGATGGCCGACGGCCTGGCCTACGACAGCGATGCGGGCCGGGGCCTGTGCGGCGCGTTGACGGCGATCCTGCACGGGGCGGCCAACCGCACGAGCGCCGAGCTCGCCGGGGCGGTCGGCCCGTTCGAGGGCTTCGCGGCCAACCGCGAGCCGATGCTGAAGGTCATGCAGATGCACCGCGACGCGGTCGAGGCGATCGATCCGGCCTGCCCCCGTTATCTGCATGAGGCGGCCCGCAAGGTCTGGGACGACGTGCTCGCCGGCGGCCGGGCCCACGGCTATCGCAACGCCCAGGCGACCGTGCTCGCCCCGACGGGCACGATCTCGTTCCTGATGGACTGCGACACGACCGGGATCGAGCCCGATATCGCGCTGGTGAAATACAAGCAGCTCGCCGGCGGCGGGATGCTCAAGATCGTCAACCAGACCGTGCCCCTGGCGCTGCGGACGCTCGGCTACGACGAGCCGGCGGTGGAGGGGATCCTCGCCTGGATCAACGAGAAGGACACGATCGAGGGCGCTCCCGGCCTCAAGAGCGAGCACCTCTCGGTCTTCGACTGTGCCTTCAAGCCGCGGCTGGGTGAGCGGAGCATCGCCTGGGAGGCGCACGTCAAGATGATGGCCGCCGCGCAGCCATTCCTCTCGGGCGCCATCTCCAAGACGGTGAACATGCCGCGGGAGTCGACCCCGGGCGACATCGCCCGGGCCTACCAGGAGGGTTGGCGGATGGGCCTCAAGGCCCTGGCGATCTACCGCGACGGTTCCAAGGAGAGCCAGCCGCTCTCCACGAGCACCGAGGGCGACAAGGCCGCCGCCAAGGCGGTCACGGCGGCCCCGCGGCGGGAGCGGCTTCCCGACACGCGCCGCAGCGTGACCCACAAGTTCAGCGTGGGCGGGCACGAGGGCTACATCACGGTAGGCCTCTATGACGACGGCCGGCCGGGCGAGCTGTTCATCACGATGGCCAAGGAGGGCAGCACGATCGGGGGTCTGATGGACGCCTTCGGAACCGCCGTCTCGATGAGCCTCCAGTACGGCGTGCCGCTCGAGGTGTACGTGAAGAAGTTCTCGCACACCCGCTTCGAGCCCTGGGGCTACACGAAGAACCCCGACATCCCGGTGGCCAAGAGCCTCGTCGACTATCTCTTCCGCTGGATGGGAACGCAGTTCATTCCCGGTTATCGGGAGGCCAACCGGCCCTCGGGTGACGGCGGCGGCGGGGAGGCCGCCGCGGGGAGCGGCGACGCGGAAAGTGAGTCCAAGCCCGCCGCCATGAAGGCGAGCGGGCTGGCCGATGGGCACGGAAAGCCCAAGTCGAAGGTCGAGGCGACGGCGGCCCGTGGCCGGCACCCCGGTGGCAACGGCTCCACCGCGGCCAAGCCCGTGGCCGTGCGGACGACCTCGGCCGCAGCCGACACCGCGGCGGTGCTCGAGCGGGCCGGCTTCCGGATGGCGGAGAATCCGAGCGCCTCGGTCGATGACCGGCAGAGTCAGTTCGCGAAGTTCCAGATCGACGCCCCGGCCTGTGACAACTGTGGTTCGATCACGGTCCGCAACGGCAACTGCTACCTCTGCCACAACTGCGGCAACAGCATGGGCTGCAGCTGACGACACGGCGGCGGGGGCATTCATGACCCCCGCCGCCTTGCCGGGCCTCGGCCCGGCGGTCGCACCTCCGGGCGACCGTGTTCGTGGGCGTGGCGGCAGGCGACGTGGGTTCGGACGAACCCGGTTTCGCGGCAGCAGGGCGGAGGACGTTGGCCGGCCTGACGACCAGGGGCCGGAGGGCCCCCGGCAATCGTTGCAGTCGCGCCAGACGGTCCAGGCGGGGCGGCCGGCCGCCCGCGGGCAATTGACTCGGGCCCAAGCGTCAACCATGCTTCTGGGACGGTCTTTTTCTGCCCGCTCTCTTCTTCCCGGTAGGTGCTCCGTGCGTCGCTGCCTGCGTGTGTTCCTCATCGGCCTGATCACGCTTTCGCTCCTCAGCGGTCCTGCACACGCGTGTTGGCGGTCCCGTCAGGCGCGACACTGCCGGACGGTGGTCGTGGCGGCCTGCCCCGCCCCGATGATGTGGAGCGACGGTTGCGACCCGTGTGGCGAGACGGTCGTGGTCGTCGAGTCGCCCTGCCCCCCCGCGGCCGATTGCTGTGGCGGTGCCGTCGTGATGGTGGATGGTGCGGCCGAGGGCGTGGTCGTCGGGAGCGAGGTCGCCGACGCCGTGGCGGTGTCGCCATCGGAGGCGGTCGTGTCGCAGCCGACCCCGGCGGCGGAACAGCCGACCACCGGGGCCGTCGCGGAGTCGAAGGCCGTGGAACTCGAGCGGGTGCCGCAGCAGCCGGCGACCGACCCGAGCGGCGTGCGGACGACGTCGAACGAACAGCCGCTGCCCGAGCCGGTCGCCCCTGCCGGCGAACAGCCCGAGAGCCGGAGCGTGCTCGCGGATGAGCCTGAGATGAAGGAGCCCGCCGCTGAGCCGGCCGAACCCGCTCCTGCCGAACCGACGGAACCGGCTCCGCGCGCCGAAGAGCCCGCGCCGGGCGAAGCCGCTGAGCCCGAGATGAAGGAGGAGGAACCGGCCCTGCCGGGCGATGACGCCCCGGCCGCAGAGCCCGAGGCTCCGGAGTCCGAGAACCCGGTCGAGCCCCCTATGGAAGAGGACGTCGCCGATCCGGAGCCCGCGCCGGCGGTGGAGCCTGCGCCGGCGGTGGAGCCGGAGCCGCTGGAGCCCGAGCCGGCCGCTGAACCCAAGCCCGCGCCGGTCGAGGAGAACCTCTTCGAGGAGGTCGACGCAGCGGCCGACGAGGCCCCGGCCGACGAGGCCGCCGCTGGTGACGATGAGGAGATGGCGGACGAGCCCGCGGAGCCAGTGGCCGAGCCGGCCGATGAGCCCGCTGAGCCCGCCGCTGAGCCAGTGGCCGACCTGTTCGGTGACGCTGATGAGCCGGCCGACGAGCCGGAGATGACCGAGGACGAGCCCGCGGATTCGGATGCCGCGGAGGGCGAGCCGGCGGCCGATGACGACGCCGCTCCGTCCGCTGAACCGGTGGCCGATGGCGAACCTGCGACCGAGTCTGATCCGGTCGAGCCGGCTGAACCTGCGGACGACTCCGCGGCTCCCGCGGCCGACCCCTTCGCCCGCAGCGAACCCGAGCGGCGTTGGATCGACGCCACCGGCA
>JBILOA010000352.1:0-3236 GCA_044374735.1 Pirellulales bacterium
CGACGCGGCGATCGAGCGGCTCGCGCAGCTGCCGCGGATGTTCGTGGAGCCCGACGGCTCGTTCGTCTGGACGAGCCCGGCGGCCGACCACCCCTGGCAGGTCGACGGCAACCTGTTCGAGCGGTCTGGCCGAGTCCTGCTCGTCGACCTCAAAGGGTCCTGTCCGGCGGCCGAGTTCGCTCGGCTGCTGGGGGCGTTCGGCTGGCCCGAGGAGCCCGTGATGCTCGGCCTCGTCCGGGCAGCCGTGTTTCTCGATCCGGTCACGTTTTGCCGGCATGCGGCGGCACGGGGGGCTGCCGGGGACGGGCAAACCCTGCGGCCTCGCTGAGGGACGGTCGTGCCGGTCGTGGCGCCGCCGCCCGGCAGGCGCGTGCTGGCCGGCCGGTGTTCGACGATATGATCGGGTCAGGCGCAGGCGACCGGGCGGTCGTCGCGCCGTGGAGGACCGTTCGATGGCTGCGATGGCAGGGGAGTTTCGGCGCTCGGGTGTCCTGGCCACCGGTCTCGCGGCGATGGTCGTCGTCGGGAGCGGTCTGCTCGCCACCGTTCGCGCCGAGCCGGTCATGACGGAGGTGACGGCGCTGGCGCGAGCCTATGGGGCCGGCGTGCACGCCTACTTCTCCGGTGACTCCCAGCGGGCCTACGACGATTTGACGCAGGCGATCGAGGCCGGCACCCGTGATCCGCGGGCCTGGTACTTCCGGGGCCTGGCAGCCCTCAAGCTCGGCCGCCTCGACGAGGCCGAGGCCGACTTTTCGACGGCCGCCACCCGCGAGACCGAGGCCGCGGGAGACTGGGCCGTGTCGCGGTCGCTCGAGCGGGTGCAGGGGCACGACCGCTTGGCCCTCGAGCGGCACCGCGTCCGCGCCCGGGTCGCTGGGTATGAGCAGCGGCGGCAGGCGGTCGAGCGGCGGTATTCGCAGATCGAATCCCTCCAAACGGAAATGTTGCGGGAGCGGCGGCCGGAGGGCACCACTCCGGATCCGTCGGAGAAGTTCGGCGGCGAGGACATTCCCGCCGCGCCGATCACTCCGCCTTCCACCCCCGCTGAGCCAGTTGAGCCGGCGGAACCAGTTGAGCCGGCGGAACCAGTTGAGCCGGCGGAACCGACCGATGGCGTGCGGGAGGAACCGGCCGAGGAGATGCCGGCCGAGGAGACCCCCGCCGAGCTGGCCCCTGATGCCGCCGAGCCACCCATGGCGGAGGAGAGCCCCGAGCCGGAGGCTCCAGCCGAGCCGGAGGCTACGCCGGAACCGGAGGCCGACGCCGCACCCGAAGCGGAATCGACTCCGGACACGGATCCAGCCGACCCTGCCATGGAAGATGAAAAGCCGATGGCGACGGAGGACGCTCCCGCCGATCCCGGCACGGATCCAGCCGACCCTGCCATGGAAGATGAGAAGCCGATGGCGACGGAGGACGCTCCCGCCGAACCCGACGCCGAACCTGCTGACCCAGCTGCTGAGCCGGCTGAGCCCGCTGATGAGCCGATGGCGGAGGACGGCGAAGCGCCTGCTTCGGCCGACGATCCGGGCAGCAAGGTGTTCGACAACTGACAGGCCCGCGGGCTCAGTCGGTCTTCGGCAGGCGGGCCGCCGCTGCGGCGAGCAGCGCCCAGCCCGCGATCATCAAGACGCCTCCGATCGGCACGATCGCTCCGAGGATCTTGATGCCCGAGAGAGCGAGCGCCGCCAGACAGCCGCTGAAGATCAAGGTGCCGAAGAGAAAGCACACGCCCGCGGCCAGCGCGAGCCGGCATGGAGCCTGCCGTCGGCCGGCCACGAGCCCCGCGGCAATGAGCCCCAGCGCGTGGTACATGCAGTAGCTGCAGGCCGTCTGCCAGTTGGCCGCTTGGCCGGTCTCGGCGAGCCTTGTGGCGAGACCGTGGGCGCCGAACGCGCCCGCCGCGACCGCGATGCCACCCAGGAGGCTCCCGGCCACCAGACAGAACTTCACCGCAGCGGACGTCACGGCTGCCTCGTGCCCAGCAGCCGCTCCTCTTCCTCTTCCTGGATGATGATCCGCGGGGTGACCATCAGCATCAGGCTGTCGGTCGTGCGGCCCAGGCCGACGTTCTTGAAGAGTCGGTTGATGTAGGGAATCTTCGAGAGGATCGGCACGCCGAACTCGTTGCGACCCTCACGCAGTCGCTTGATGCCGCCGAGCAGCACGGTGCCACCGTCGGGCACGCTGACGGTCGTCGTGACCGTGGTGAACAGGAACTCCGGCAACTGGATCGTCGTGCCGTTGGACTGGACCTCGAGTTCTGCTGCCGAAGCCTCGCCGTTGGTCAGGCCCGCCAGACCGTCGACCCCTGGAATGTCGACGTCGGCCCCCGACTTCTCGTCGCTGCTCTTCGACTTGGTCGACCGCGAGCCCTCGAACTGAAACTGCTCGACGCGGCCGATCTGCGAGAAGAAGGGCACGAGCGTGAGCCGCACGAACCGCCGGTCGTTGGAGACGACCGCCTGCACGTTGACGGCGGTGCCCTCGTTGAGCACCGTGATCACCGGCTGCTGGGCGGCGGAGAAGTCGCCCACGACCGGCACCACGGCGGTCACGAACGGCCGTTGCCGCGTGTCGGAGACAAACGCCTGCTGGCCGTTGAAGAGCGTCACCTTCGGGGCCTGCATCACGTTCGACCGCGTGTTGCCCTGGGCAGCCTGGATCAGGAAGTAGGCCTCGATGTCGGAGAGGATCGCGAACCCGAAGTTGGCCGCCGAGGTGGCGGGGTCGGGCAGGCCCGGCAACTGCGGCACAGTGGCGCTGCCGAAGCTGTTCTGTCGGAAGGGAATCGAGAAGAAACTCTGCCGGCGGCGGAGGACCTGGTTCTGTTGGCCGGCACCGCCACCAGCTCCCGCGCCACCAATCTGGGGGCCGAGGGCGACGCCCGGGTTGCCCGAGTTGTCGAGACCGATCACCTGCGAGGGGCCGCCCGGCGAGGCCAGGATGCCCTGTTCGAGCGGCGACTGGGAGCTGTTGGCCTGGGTCGGGATCGCGGTCATGTTGAGCGGCTGGTTGACGCCACTCTGGATGTTGAAGTCGAAGTCGACGCCAATCCGCTCGAAGAACGTGTCGTTGAGCGTGATGAACCGGACCTCGATCGTGACCTGGAGATCCTGGAGACGGCGGAGCTGCTGGAGCAGGTCGGCGATCTCGTCGTGCACTTCCTGCGTAGTGCTGATCACGAGGCTGAGGTTGGTGTCGAACGGCTTGATCGCTCCGGGGCCGCCCAC
>JBILOA010000019.1:0-10711 GCA_044374735.1 Pirellulales bacterium
GTGTTGCGTCGCCGCGGGCGTGAAGCCGGTTGGTCTTGTAATCGGCGATCACGACCAGCGGATCGTCGGCCGGCCGGCCCGGTAGCCGCAGCACCGCGTCGATCGAGCCGTTGATCAGCCCGGCCAGTGGAAGATCGAAGGCCGGGCCGGTGAGCAGGCGGGCGTAGGCGGTGAGTCGATCGCCGGCCGGGAGGCTCGCGGCCAGGACACGGCCCACGTCCCGCGCCCTGACTCCCGCCGCGAGGCCCGCGAGGCCCATCTCGAAGCCGAGCTCGGCCAGCCGGTCCGCCGGGGTGAAATCGGCGAACCGTAGGTCGCGGAACGGGGCGGTCGCCGGCCCGCCGAACGGGGTCTCGATCGTTGCCACGATCATTGCGGCCAGCGGTTCGTGGTGGGGCCGGAGGATGTTGGACGTGGCCACCTCGCTCACGACGCGGGCGACGCTGGCGGCGCGGCCGGCCGCGTCCGACTCGGGGTCGAACTCGAGCCGCTCGAAGATCTCGTGCACCGCCGAGCCGAAGGCCGTGCCTGCGGGCAGGTCGGGGATCGGGAACGCCGCCAGCGCCGGCGTGGCTTCGGGGGCGGGCCCGGCGAGCGTGGCCCGCGGGCCCACTTCGAGCGTGCTGGAATCCCCGGCGGCAGTCCCTTCATCGTGGCCGTGGCCCGGCTGGGCGTGGTCGCTCGGGGTGGCGTGCGCGGCCGCGGCCACGATCCCGCTGAACGAGGTGCGCCGCTCGGTCTGTCGAACCTCCGGCGGGAGCGCGGCCACGGTGGGCGCCGCCGTCGCCACCGCGGCGGTGGCCGGCCGCCACCGCGGTGGGAGCCGCGGCAGATCGGCGGCGTCGCGGAACGGTGGCGGATTGGTGATCACCGCGCTCAAGACGCCGTCCGTGCCGTCGGTCTTCCGGATCACACAGAGATGATGCCGCGGACGGGTCAGGGCGACGTACAGCAACCGCCGGAACTCCTCGTTGTCGGCCTCCAGGACGGCCGCCGCGGCCGGGGCCGATGCGCCGCCGGTGAGCGCGTGGGTCACGTCGAGCCGCCGCTCGCTGCCGGCGTAGAAGACCGCCGGACCGCGCGGGGCCTTGTGCTTCTCCTTCCAGTCGTCGACCACGATCACGCAGGGAAACTCGAGTCCCTTGGCGACGTGCACCGACATGATCCGCACGGCGTCCTCGTCGCTCTCGACGCGGCGGCTGACGAGTTCCGACTTTTCGTCGCGGCGGGCCAGCTCCGTCATCTGTTCGAGCATCGCCCGCGCGTCGCAGCCCCGGCCGCGGCTCGCGTCGTGCAGCAACTCCACGAGGTGGGCCAGGTCGACCACATGCCGCTCGCCGTCGGAGCCGGCCGCCAGCCGGCCGGCCAGCGGCACGTCGGCCATCAGTGCGGCCTTCACGGCGGCGATCCCGCCGGCCCGGAGGATCCCATGCAGCCCGGCGATCCGCTCCTGCACCTGCTGCTCGGCCTCCTCGCCGAGGCGGCCCACGTCGGTGAGCGGATAGCCGAAGAACACGGTGGCCGCGGCCCGGCGCACCCGGCTGCCGCTGCCGGGTCGCTCCATCGCCTCGAAGAGCACCCGCAGATCGTCGGCCACCTGGCCCGCCATGACGCTGGCCGTGCCCGTGCTGACCGCCGGAATCCCCACTCGGGCGAGTCGCTCGCCGATCGCCTTGCCGATCGCGTTGACGCGGACGAGCACGCAGATGTCCCGCGGCTTGATCGGCACCCGCGGCTCCGCGGTCCCGCCCGCCAACCCTCCGGCGAACCGCCCGTGCTCGAGCAGTTCGTAAATCTTGCGGACGGCGACCTCGGTGGCCCGGGCCTCCCCCAGGCCGATGACCTCGACCGGCGGCAGGTCGACGAGCCGCGATTGAGCGCGATGTTCGGCGGCCGTGACGGGCTGGTACTCGATCCCGGGGCCGAAGGAGGCTCCCGCCAGCGCCTCGTTGAGTGCCTCGAGCAGCGGCCCATCGGAGCGGAAGTTGGTCGCGAGCGAGCGGTGTGGCCGGCCGCTGCCTTCGCCCGCGGCGAACCGCAGGTAGGCCGCGATGTCGGCGCCGCGGAAGCCGTAGATCGCCTGCTTCGGATCGCCCACCGCGACCAGCCGCCGGCCGTCGTCGCCCGCGGTGTTCGCCCCCTCGGGCGCGGCCGGAAACAGCTCGTGAAAAAACTCCCACTGCAGCCGGCTGGTGTCCTGCGCTTCGTCCACGATCGCCAGGCGAAAGCGGCGCCGGAGCTCGGCCACGAGCCCCGCCCGCTCCGGCCGTCGCACCTCCTCCCACGCGAGCCGCAGGAGATCGTCGAAGCTCGGCGCGACCCGCATGGCCGCCTGCACCCCCGCGACGCAGTCCCGCACGATCGCCGCCGCCCGCTCCAGCCGCGCCCGCTCCTCGGGCGGGTGTTCGGCCGGATCGAACCAGGGCACGATGAAGGGATCGCGAAGCGCGGCCGTCACGAGGTCGGTCAGCCGTCCCTCGTCCCAGCCGTGGCCGGCGGCCGCCTCGGTGACCACCGCGTCGTTGACCGCCTCGGCGACCGTCCGTTCGAGCAGATCATCGTCGCCCGCCGCGCCCGGCTCGATCCCGGCCATCCGCAGGACCCGGGCGCAGATCGAATGGATCGTGCCGATCGTGGCCGTGTCGAACTCGGCCACCGCCCGCTCGAGCCGCCGGGCCATCGCCAGCCGCAGGTCGGGATCCGCGGCGAGGAGCTTGGCATCCAACTCGTCGCGGCCCTCGGTCGCCGCCGCCCGCAGGAGCCGGGCGGTCGCGACGAGCCGGCCGCGGATCCGGTCGCGGAGTTCGGCGGCCGCGTTGCGGGTGTAGGTGGTGACGAGGATGTTCCCGATCCGCAACGACTCGTCGGTGGCCAGCGCGTGCGTCACGTAGGCGGCCACGGAGTAGGTCTTGCCCGTGCCGGCGCTCGCCTCGACGATCGTGCCCGAGGGGAGCGGATACTCGGTGAGGTCGAAGGGGGTGTGTGTCATGCGAGGCGATACTCCGACGAGCCCGACTTGCCGGCGAGCGTGAGCGCCGCCGCATACCGGTCGAGGAACCTGGCCGCGGGCGACCCCGGCGCGAACACCTGCTCGTAGACCGGCTGCAGGCCGTAGACAAACGCCTCCGACGAGCGGGCGTAGTCGCGGCCTTGGTGCTTCGGTCGAACCGTATCCTCGAACTTCTCCGGCCGCTTCTCCCGCGGCGCCTCGCCCAGGCCGAACAGTCCGTGGGGCTCGGCGAGCGCCTCGCGGGTCAGCGCCACGAGTTCCTCCAGCCGCTGCCGGCAGTCGACGTCATCCGCCAACACGATCGTGCGCAGCTGGCAGGGGTTGAGCGGCTTGCCGGCCGGTGTCTCCTTGCCGGGCGACCAGTTCGAGTTGCGGGCGATGATCGAGACGCGGTCCACGGCGAGGCCGGCGGCCCGCGCCGCCACCAGCCGCACCGCCGCGACGTGCAGCGGCCGTCCCCAGGAGTCCCGCTCGGCCTTGCCGGTCGTCACGACGATCAGCTGCCGCGACGGCTCGTGCACGCCGAGGAGATGTCCGGCCACCCGCGTGCCGCCCGCGTCGACCCGCACCTCCCGTGAGACGAAGCCGGCCAATGGCACCCGCTTCCCGGCGGCGAGCACCACGATGCCGCGGGCGAGCTCGACGATTTCCCGCAGCTGCGCCTCGCCGTGCGGGCCCAGCGGCAGCCGGCCGCTGGCCCGCAGCGCCTCGAGCCAGGCCGCTTCACCGGCGGGATCGGCCACCAGCACGCCGAGCAGTTCTTCCGTGGCCAGCCGGACCTCGCGCGAGGAAAACTCGAGCGGAAACGTGGCGGGCGTCTCGGGCTCGTCGGCCCGCCAGGTGTCGATGCCGAGGGTCTCTTCGAGGTGCAGCTTCAGGGGATCGCCGGCCAGCCGCTCGAGCCACTCCAGCGCCACCACCGGCGCCGCCGGGATCGGGGCGGCGGCCGGCAGGGGCGGCGGCTCGGGCTCGGCTCCGAGCCGCGCCGAGACGGCCAGCGCCGCCGGATCGTGGCTCCAGACCAGGCCGGGGAGCACGTCGCCCGCCAGAAAGTTTCGCCGACTGAGCTGATGCCGGGGATGGAGGATCTCGACACCGCAGGGCTTCGCGGGGTCGGCCTGCGCGACGCCGTGGCGGACGGCGAAGTCGACGAGTTCGGCCAGCGGTGTCACCAGCGGCACCGGCTCGTTGGTCTTGATGTTCTGACCGGTGCAGGCGACGAGGAGCCGCTCCGACGCCGACAGCAGGCAGTCGAGCAGTGCCCGCCGCTCGTCGATCCGCGGATCCACGTCGCCCACGAGTTGCTGCCGGGCCACGAGGTCGTCGCCCTCGCTCTCCGAGACCCCCACGACGCCGTCGTCGTAGCCGATCACGGCGATCACGCGAAAGGGCACGCCGCGGAGCGGCACCAGCGACGAGGCCGTGATCGCCCCGGTGCGCAGCGGCTGTCGGCCCGGCTGTTCGTCGAGCCAGTCGGTGACGAGTTCGCGGACGTCGTCGAAGGGCACGGGCTCCTGCTCGGCGGCCGTGCCGGTGGCTGCCGCGCGGAGCCGCCGCAGGCACTGCATCGGCTCGATCAGCTCGCCACACTCGCGGCCGCAGAGTTCGCCCAGGGCCGCCTCGATCGCATCGCACCACTCGGCCACCGGGCGGCGGTCGGCCGTCAGGCTTTCGAGCCGCTGGATCGCGGTGATGATCCGCACGAGCGTCGCGATCGCCGGAATGTCGGCCGTGTCGACGTCGGCGAGCGGCACCACGCCTCCCGCCTCGGCCCGCGGCGCCGCGTCGGGCAGGGCGGCGCCCAGCAGCATGCGCTCGAGCCCGCGCTTCCAGGTGTGGATCTCGGGGATGCCGGTCAGGCCGCGGCGGTCGCGGTGGGCCGCATCGAGGCCCCAGCGAACCTCCGCCCGCTCGACCAGGTCGGCCCAGCCGGCGGCGAGGTCGTCGTCGACGCCGAACGCGGTCCGCACGAGCGGATGGCCGGCCACGGCGAGCACGTCGTCCACGCCGCACCGCGAGCCGGGCAGGGCGAGCAGGGCCCCGAGCAGCTCGGCCCCCGGGCTCACCTCGCGCAGGCCGCGGTCGGCCACGACCAGCGGCAGTCGCACCCTCGCCCGCCGGCCCGTGGCGTCGCGGCCCTCGACGTCCCGCTGGAACACGGCCAGGAGGTGCGGCGCCGCCTGCTGGATGCAGGGGCTCACGATCGCGACCTCGTGCGGCTGGAGATTGGGGAGCTCCGCGAAGCAGTGCAGCAGTGCCTCGTGGATCACCTCGGCCTGACGGGCGAGGTTGTGGCAGCGGTGGATCGTGAAGGACGCATCGTGGGCGAGGTCATGGGGCTGGGCCGCGGCCAGCCCGCCGGCGGCCACCGTCGCCTGCATCCGACCCAGGAGCGTGTCGGGCGGTGGCGCCGGTTCGCTCGCACCGGCCGTCACCGCCACGCCCTGCGAGGCGAGCAGGGTCTGCAGGTTGTGGCTCCCCGCGAGCCAGGTGGCCACCACGGGATCGACCCCGTCGATCAGTTCGGGCTCGTCGCGGCGGCGGGCGATGCCCGGCGTGGACTCCGGCAGGGCGGCGGCCAGTTTCCGTTCCAGGCCGGGCGAGGGATGGACGAGCAAGAGCTCGACATCGCAGACCTCGCCGAGCTTCGTCAGGCACTCGAGCTGATGGAGCGAGAGCGACTCCAGGCCCGCCACGAGCAGCGGTCCCCGGCCGCGCTGGTGGTCGGCCGTGAGCCGGCTCGGCGGCGGCGGTTCGGCGATCCGCGCCCGCACGCCGCGCCAGAGGTCGAACTGCCAGCGGTCGCCGGCGGGCAGCTTGTCGGGCACCGGCTCGCCGTCGTGCATCTCGTCGCCCGTCGTCGGGCTGAGCACGGGATTGGGCGGGGTGCGGTCCCACTCGCGGATCAGCGCCGGCCGGCGGACGTGATAGGCGTCGAACCGCCCGGCGATCCGGCGGGCCTGCAGCAGCGGCGCGGAGGCGCGGTCGAAGGGCAGGGAAAGGGAAGCATCGCGGGTCAGCGCCTCGAGCACGGCGAACGTGAGCCGGTCGATGCTCCACGGGTCGGGGCCGACGCGGACCGGCTGCACGAGCGCGGGGATCGAACCGGGGAAGCTGATCTCGACGTTGGCCACGATGCCGTCGCGCGCGTCCGGGCCGCTGGCGCCCAGCCGCGCCGCGAGCACCGACTCGAGCCAGGCCCGCGCCCCGGCGTGGGGCACGATGATCCGTTGCTGCATGAACGGGTCGCCCGGCCGCGACAGAAACCGCATCGCCGCCGGCACCACGTCGGCGAACGAGCGAACGAGTTGGACGCGAAGCGGCACGGGCGAATCTCGACGGCGATGTGCTGCGGAGTGCAGGCGAGCCGGCCATTGGAACCGAGCGACCCTGACAGATCGGGTCAGGGAGCGGCAGCCGCAGCGGGGAGAATCTGGGGAATCCGCGGTGGAGGGGCCAAGGTATCCGAGCCCGCGTTGCGGTGGGTAGGGGCCGGGGCCGCGAAATTCAAAAAGCCGTCAAAGTCCGGGAAGCCACCCGGTCGACCAGATGATTGGCGGCGGCCGACTCTGCGGTGGCCGAACTGCTTTCGTCGCGGACGCAGGCCCAGCATGCTCGTGAGCCCATCGGCCCGGATCGCGTTCGCCCACTATCCGAAGACGGCGGGCACGTCGATCCGGCAGTGGTTTGTGGCACGGTTTCCCGACGCGGCCTACGTCGAGCCCGGCAATCCCCACGTGCCCGTGCGGGAATCGCTGCAAGCCGCCGGCCTGCTCGCGGCA
This sequence comes from Pirellulales bacterium, assembly GCA_044374735.1. Taxonomy (GTDB): domain Bacteria; phylum Planctomycetota; class Planctomycetia; order Pirellulales; family UBA1268; genus QWPN01. The sequence goes on from JBILOA010000019.1 coordinate 6,793, forward strand.
CCCGGCCGGCGTCCCAAGGTGGTGCGCGAGTGCCTGAGGATCGCCGGGCAGGTCGCCCCCCGGTCCCTGGTCCGGAGGCGGCCGTGCGACTTGAAGATCATCGGGGTGGTGCGCGAGCCCTTCGAGATGCTCGTCTCGCTGTATGAGTACTGGCGGCGGTGTGAGTTTGCTGCCGAGCCTTCGATCAGGCTCGTCGCGGCCGCCCGCACCGGCGGCTTCCGGGAGTTTCTCCAGCTCGCCGTCCGCGACCGGCAACTCCCCGACTACCGCTCGTATTTCGACGTCGACGGCCCTGCCTGGCCCACGACCCGGCTGATCGAGTTCGAGTCGCTCGAGCCGGGCCTGGCCGCCGTCTGCCGGGAGTTCGCGATCGAGCCGCCGTCCGGCCTCGAATGGTGCAACGCCGCGCCGCAGCAAGCGCGCGACATGGGCCCCTACCTGGCCGAGGCCGGTGGGCTCCTGTTCGAGGTGCGGAACCACTTCCGCTGGTACTACGACCAGGCGGCGCGGGTGGTCGTCCGCGGCACTCGCCCCGAACTCCGCCGGGCTGCCTGAGCGGCGTCAGGCGACGAGGGCGGCCAGCCGGGCGGCGAAGGCGGCGGCCGAGCGGGCGGCGAGGATTTCCGCGTGTCTGCCTGTGGGGATGCGCCGGGCGGCGGCCACCTCGATCGCGTTGGCGAGGTCGGCCGGCGGGCAGTCGGCGGCCACGAACGAGGCGATGTCGGCCGGCAGGTCGGCGAAGCTGCCCTCGCCCGTGACCACCAGCGGCGTGCCCAACGCCAGGAGCTGGTTGACCACGCCGGACGACTCGCCGAAGGTGGGCGAGCGGAGTTGCACGGCCACGTCGACGCCGCGCATCGCCTCGAGGAGCTTGTCGTCGTCGGGGCCGTCGAGGATCTCGAGGCCGTCGGCGGCGAGCCCGAGTCTGCGGCAGCCGCGGCGGGCCTCCCAGCCGGCGATCACGAGCCGCGTCGGCCGACGGCGACGGAGAATCGCCACGGCCCGCGCCAAGACGTCGAGCCGCTTCGTGTCGCCTGCCATGCCGAAGCTGCCGATCCGGAGCGGGGCGTGGGCCTCGGGCCGCGGTCGGGCTTCCGCCGCCGCCGGTGCGAGATCCGCGGCGACGGGCAGGTGCACCACGTCGATCGGGAGCGATGAGGCGAGCGGGCCGATGACGCCGCGAATCAGATCGCGACAGGCGATCGAGTTGACCAGGAGGCCGTCGAGTTCGCCCCGCTCGACGAGCAGCCGCAGGCAGCGGCCAAGCGCCGGTTTGGCCGCCGTCGCCTGCGCCATCCAGGCCGGCAGCGGCGGGCCGGCCGGCGGTTCGGGCAGCGCGGTCGCGTCGGCGTCGAGCCAGGCCGGTCCCAGCCAGGCCTTGAAGAGCGACTCGAGCGCCGCCTCGTGAAGATAGGCGAGCCGCCTGGGGCCGGAGCCCCGGGAGGCCATCAGGGCGTCGAGCACCTTCACATGGTGGGCCGAGTTGCCGAGCACGAAGATCGCCGTGTCGTGAAGGCCGCGGGCGGCCGCGGCGGCAAACACCTCGGACGGCACGACGCGATTACCGGCCAGCAGGCCCGCCTGCGGCGCGACGCGGGCCGCCGGGCTCGCCTCGTAGAACGTGGTCTGCCAGCGGTCGCCCTGCAGATGCTCGAGCGAGTACGGCGCGATGCCGGTGCGGGCGGGAGGCAGGGCGGCTACCACCGCCACGCGGGCTTGCCGGGCCGCGGCGGTTTCCGTGCGGCGCTGCGCGGCCGCCGGACGGGCCTGGTCGATGCGTTCCATCACCCGCTCCGCGGCCCGCTCCCAGCCGAGCTCGTCGGCGAGCAGGCGCCGCCCGAAGGCGAGCGATCGCTCGCGCAGCGTCGGGCTCGCCACGAGCCGGCCCATCGCCGCGGCGACCGCCTCGGGCTGCCGCGGGTCGCAGGCCAGCTCGGGCAGCACGAGCTCCGCGATGCTCGAGGTGTCGGAGCCGACCACGGGCGTGCCGCAGGCATAGGCCTCGAGCACCGGCAGGCCGAGTCCCTCATAGAGCGACGGATAGACGAGCAGCGTGGCGTGCCGCACGAGGCCCACGAGATCCTCGTCGCTCACGAAGCCGGTGAACACGACCGCGGCCTCGGGCAGGCCCGCCGCGGTCGCCACCTCGCGGAGCGCCGCGATCCGGGCCGCGGAGAGCTTGCAGACCACGGCCAGCTGGAAGCCGGCGTGCTGCTGCCAGAACCGGGCGAAGGCCCGCACCGCCGTCTCCATGTTCTTCCGCCAGTCGTCGCCGCCGACGTAGACGCAGTAGGGGCCCGTGAGGCCGTGGCGGGCGGGCACGTCGGCGGTCGCAGCCGCGGGCCGGGCCGCGAGGCCCCGCTTCGCATGATCGATGTCGCCGTAGATGCAGGTCACCCGCCGCGGATCGACGGCCGCGTGGCGAATCGTGTCGCGGCGCGTGGCGTGGCTGATGGTGAACAGCTCGTCGCTCTGGCGCAGCACGCCGAGCGCGTCGAGATACTGCCGGCGGGCCCGGTCACGGGCCAGGTAGCGGTCGGGGAAGAGCAGCGGCACGAGGTCGTAGACGATCCCGAGCCGGCGGGGCGCCTGCCGCCGGAGCCAGCCGGGCAGGAGATAGTCGGCACCGCAGCCATGATCGGGCAGGAAGAAGCAGCCGGTGAGGACGTCGTCGATCGCCGGGGCCGACCGCCCGTCGAGATCGGCGGCGGTGCACCAGGTGGCGTGGGCCGCGAGCTCGTCGGCCCGGTTCGGCGGCGGCCAGCGGTCGTCCCGCAGCAGCAGCCAGCTGTGCCGGGGATGGCCGCGGGTGAGTTCGAGCGCCAGGCTCTGGGCGTAGGCGGGGATGCCCCGATCGCCGTTGAACTGGCAGCCGCGTAGGTCGATGAGGATCGTGCGGCTGCTCACGCGGCCTCCCGCGTCGCCTCGGCGGAGGGCGCTGCCGGCCTGCAGGCAGCCGATTCCTGATCATCGAGCGCGAGGTAGGCGAGTCCGGTCAGTTCGCGGACGAGGCTCTCGAGCTCCTCGACCCGCTGCTCGAGCCGGTCGATCCGGCTGCCGCCGTGGCCGCGCGGGCGAGCCTTGCGCAGGATCCGCCCCAGGGGACGCAGGCAGCGGTGCTCGAAAGCGCGGGTCCAGGCTCGGATGGTCATGCGTTTCGTGTCGCGGCTAGGCCGCCTCCCTGACGAACTCGCCGTCGGTGGCCGCCTCGATCGCGGTGCGCACCTGCCGGGCCGTGTGGGCCCACGAGGTGGGCACGAACCGCGCGCGGATCTCGGCCTCCCGCGCCTGCACCCACTCGGGGTCGCGGAGCGTCCGCTCCACGAGGTCCACGAGCTCCAGCGGATCGAGTGGATGGAAGAACGCGGGCAGGTCCTGGCTGATCTCGGGGATGCTCGTGGCGTTCGAGGCGAGGCAGAGCCGGCCGTGCCCCAGGCTCTCGGCCACGGGCAGGCCCCAGCCCTCGTACCGCGAGGGGTAGATCGTGGCGGCACAGTGGCGGTAGTACCAGGCGAGCTCGGCGTCTTCGATGCCGTGGAGGATGTGGATCCGGCCGTTCACGGCCCGGTCGTGGCGGATCTCGTGCATCAGGTCGGCCACGTAGACATGCGGCACGCCCAGGCAGACGAGGTCGGGGCAGTGCTCCGGGTCGCGCGCGGCGAGCACCTGCCAGGCGTCGTAGAGCAGCCGATGGTTCTTGCGGACGTCGAGCGTGGAGACGCAGACGAAGAACGGTCGCCGCGGGACGAAGCGGGGCAGCGGGGGCGTTTCGTCGCGGCTCGAGCCCAGTTCGTCGCCCAGCCGCACGACCGTGAGCGGCGGCAAGGCAAAGCGGTTCTCGTCGCAGTACCCCGCGATCTCGCGTCGCGAAAACTCCGAGATCGTGAGCACGTGGTCCGACTCGGTGAGCACGTTGCGA
>JBILOA010000353.1:0-3233 GCA_044374735.1 Pirellulales bacterium
TGTCCCGCTGCGGATCGACAACGGCCGCCGTCTTCGTCGTGTCGTCGCAGATCATGTAGGAGGCGTGGGACAGGCAGGCGAGGTAGTACTGCTGGATCTTCACGGCGGGGTTCCTTCGGGACGGGCGATTGGCCAGCAGGGCCGGCCGACAAATCAATATATCGGAACAAGACGATATGTCAATCGAGCTGATTTTCCACGCCCCTGGTTTTCTGGCCCGATCGACGGGCTCTGGGCTGCCGGCCTGGGTGTGATTCGTTCGCCGAACGCCCTGGCCGGGGCCATCAGCACCGCGGTCCGAAGCCGGCCATCACCAGTCGCCGCGGGCGGTGTCGCCGGCCTTGCCCGTGAACAGCGACACGAACACGTCGGGATCGATCATGTCGCTCCCGAAGCGGATCGACCCGTCGCCCATCCCGTAGGTCACGCCCCCGAGGTGGAACGAGTAGATCTCGTTGTTGTTGGTGACGTTCTGCATTTTTCCGGCCCGCTGCTCGTGGACGTGAAAGTAGCCCTCCACGTCGGCCCAGTGGGCCCCCGAGACGTTCGTCCCGCCGGTCGGTCGGCCGTCAGCCCAGCTCTGCGGTCGGCCGGCGTCCTCGAAGAACAGCCAGGTGTTCGAGAGCCCGTCGCGGATGTCGGCCAAGGCGCGGGACCCGTTGCGGAGGGCGCCCGTCCAGCTGGGCCGGGAGGTGATCGCATTTGAGCTGAGGAGCGGCGAATACGCGCTCGATGAAATCAGCTCACAGCTCGAGTAGTCGGCGACGAACCGCCGGCCGCCCGGGGCCGATGGGCAGACGGCGATCGGCAGCTCGACCGCCAGATTCGTGACGTTGGAGCCGGTGTTCCAGTGCTGGTTCCAGTCGACCCGGTCGTGGAGAGCGAGCTGCTCCAGGTGGGGAAGGATGAAGGTGTAGACGTTGTGGTGCGTGGGTGTCGTCTGGCCACTCACGGGCTTCGTCCAGCCCGGCGGCAGCACCCCGCGGGATTGCTCGTAGGCGAGGATCGCCAGGCAGGCCTGCCGCATGTGATTGCCGCACTGCGTGCGGCGGCCCGCCTCGCGGACTCCTTGCACCGCGGGCAGGAGCAGGGCGACCAGCAGGGCGATGATCGCGATCACCACCATCAGCTCGACGAGCGTCATCCCGGGCCGGCGGGTGGGAGGCAGCGACGGGTGCATGGCGGTTCTCGTCAGCGGGGGCTCGCCGCTCGCAGTTCGAAGGTCGGCAGTTGCACGGCCGAATCGGCCACCTCGACCGACAGGGGCGTGGCTTCCGGGTCGCCATAGGCGTTGCCGAGACGGTCGGTTTCCGCCTGCGAGGCCTCCGGGTCGGCGCCCGCCGCGGCCCCGGCCGCGGTGAACCACTGCACCGTGGCCTTCCAACGGCCCGCGGGCACGCCGTCGGCCAGTTCCCACGTGCCCAGCACGAACGTGCCGTCGCGATCGCATGTGCCTGTGGGCCTGAGTTTTGCAGCCTCGTCGGCCACACTCCCGGCCACGGGGTGAAGCACCACCAACGCGCCGCCTGCGGGCTTGCCATCCACCGTCACACTGCCGCTGACTGGTCTTCGTGGCAGCCGGCCGTCACCGCAGCCGATCAGAAGGACGACAGCGGTCGCCATCGTGATGGTCGGGGCGAACGAACCAAGCAGGCGGCCGAGACTGGGGGTCCTCATGAGCGGCCTCGCTGGCGGCATGCGAACAACAGCCCGCCCAGACCGAGGCAGACGAGCCCGGTCTCCCCTGGTTCCGGTACGGGCACCACGGCGAAGGAACTGTTGTGGTCGACGACCGCCCAGGTCGTGTTGGTGTTCGCGTCGACACCGTAGGCGCCGCGGGCGTCGGCGAGCGTGGCGGAGGGGTTCGCGGACGTGAAGGCGGCCCAGTACGAGTTCCAGCTGCCGGCGAAGGGCTGCTGGAGGGTCACGGGATTGGCGGTGTTGCCGTCGATCGCGGCGACCCACTGGTTGAACGTCGCCGAGGAAACGTTCTCGTCGAGCCAGCCGAGACGGAGGGCCGACTCGGCCATGCCACCGAGCAGTGACTCGTCGTACGACACCGAGAGCACGATCGGGTCGCCGCCGGTGCCCGTGAGTTCGAGGATGTCGCTGAGCACCGGGGCGGACGCCGCATCCCGGAAGTCAAACTGCACCGTCCGGTGGCTGCCCGCCTGGCCGGCGAGGATCGTCGCGGCCGTCGCCCGCCCCTCGCCGCGGGCGAGCCCGAGGCCGTGATAGGGATCACCGCCGCGCCGGACCGCGTGGCCGCTTTCCGCTGCCCGACCGCTGACCTCGTGCGTCAACGACCAGGTGAACTGTCCCAGGTCGCCGGCCGAGGTGCCCGCGATCGAGAGATCCGCATGCTCGACGGCGACGGCGAAGGTGCCTGTATAGGTTCCGTTGAGCCGGCCCGTGGCGTCGAACGTCGCCGTGCCCGATTCAACGCCGGCCGCGGCGATCGTGCTCCCGGTTTGGAACCCTGTCACGCTCCAGCCCGCATCACCGGTGAAGGAGCGGGAGACGATCTCGGCCTCGGCTCGCAGGCTGCCGGCGGCTGCGGCGTTGGCCAGGCTCACGAGGCCGCCAGAGGCGACCGCTGCCGATGGTCCTTGTGACAGGCTCGCCGGCTCGTAGGCGGCGAGTGCGGCGGAGATCTCGAGCCCGGTGGTGTCGGACGTGTCGGTCAGATTGGTCAGCGAGATCGTCGCCGATAGAGAACCGCTTGCGGATGCGACCGCGCCGACGTTGACCGATCCCGCCGCGGCCACGTTGGCAGTGTCGCCGCGGATCGTGCCCGAGGCGGTGGTCAGGGCAAGCGCCGCCGATCCCGACGAGCGGCTCGCCCGCAAACTCGTCACGGTGTAGCTGTGCGGACTCGTGGCGGTGGCGCCGACGGGGGCGGTCACGGTCGTGCCCACCAGCGCCTTGCCGAAGTCGATGCTCGATTCCGTGGCCGCCAAGTCGCTCGACTTGGCGAGCGACTGGTCGTAGGGGACGTAGGCGAACTGGAAGTCCCCGTCCACCGCCGTCGGACTCGTGGCCGCGTCGAGCACGCGGATCGTGAAGTCCGTGCCGCTCCTCTCCCAGACCGCGAAGTTGTCGAACTCACCGCCGGCCGCGAGGGCGTTCAGAAGTAGCATTCCGGTGTCGGGCGTGCGACCGCCGGCGAGCGACAGCGTGTAGACGCCGGTCGCCGTGCGGGTGAGTGTAGCGCTGCCGGTGTCGGCACCGGT
>JBILOA010000354.1:0-3228 GCA_044374735.1 Pirellulales bacterium
CACGAGAGCCAGAAGGACCGGGCGGTGTTTCCCGGGCCGACCGATCCCCGGGAGTTTTGGCAGCGGGCCGAGGACCGCAACCGCGACACCGCCCTGCTCTACGACAAACTCGGCCTGCCGGAGTACGAGGCGATCGAGGGTTTCGTGTTGCGGAGAGGTTGAGAGGCCGCAACTTCGCGGACAGCGGTCGCCGCCTTGATCCGGCACAGTTTCCCTTGAACGGCTTCGCGAGGAGGGGTTGCCCGTGCCAGTCGAGCGGCGTTGCTGGCCGAGCGCAGCCAGGATGGCGAAGCGAGGGCAGCATCGAGTGAGCGTAGGGCAGGATGCCCGCAGCGAACGTCCGGCGAGATGGCACGGACAACCCCGAACCATCACATAACCGTGTCCGATTTCAAAACGGCTTCCTGGAGGTTCCAAGTCATGAATCGACTCGCTGTCCTCGTGCTTCTCGCTGCCTTGTCGATGCCCACGTCGGCGGAGGAACCGGCCGTGGTCGTGGGTGACGCCGCCTCCGGGTGGCGGGAACTCCGGTTCGACGAGTTCGTCAACGCCAACGGCGACGACGACACCTGGACCGCCGACGGTGGGCTGATCAAGTGCACCGGCAAGCCGGTGGGTGTGCTCAAGTCGAAGCAGGAGTTCACGAACCTGGAGCTCTCGCTCGAGTGGCGGCATCTGGCCGCCGGCAACTCGGGCGTGTTTCTCTGGGCGCCGCCGGCCGTCTTCGAGAATCTCCCCAAGGGCAAGCTGCCCGGTGGTGGGATCGAGGTGCAGATCCTCGACCATGGCTTCAAGACGAACTACGAGAAGGGGGGCCGCAAGGCCGATTGGTTCACGACCAACGGCGACGTGTTTCCGGTGGGCTCGTCGAAGATGAAGCCCTTTCCGCCGCTGTCGCCCAACGGGAGCCGCAGCTTTCCGCGGGCCGAGCACAGCAAGGGCAGCCCCGAGTGGAACCACTACTACGTGCGGGCGGTGAACGGCGAAGTGCGGCTCTGGGTCAACGGCCACGAGGTGTCGGGTGGCAGTGACTGCCGGCCGGCGACGGGGCACCTGTGCCTGGAATCCGAGGGATTGCCCGTCGAGTTTCGCAACCTGCGGATCCGCGAGCTGCCGTAATGGGCCCGGGGCCGGGGCAGGCGGCTGGACAGCGGCTGTAGGCTGCTAGCCCCCGGGCTCAGGCCGCTCTTCATGCTCCGTTCCGACTGCCTCGCTGCGAACGCCCTGCTGGCAGTCGCGTTATGTCTGCCGGCGGGAATCGCCGTGCAGGCGGCGGAGCCACGGTGCCTCGTGGTCGACGTGTTCGCCGCCTCGACCGACGAGGCGGCAGACCCCCTGATGGCGAGGCTGAACGCGTTCGCTGCGGAACGGGGCGGGATCGCGGTGGTGCGGCGGTTCGTCGACACCGTGCCGGAGGATCGGGCGGCGTTGGCCGCAGCGGCGGCAAAGCATGGGTTTGCCGCCGAGAAGCTGCCGGTCGTGATCGCCTGCGGCGCGGCCGTGTCGGCCGCCCGCGCCCCGGACGCCGTCATGGCCCGCGTGGAGGCGGCCTGTAGCATCGAGGTCTACACGCGGCGGGGCTGTTCCCGCTGCGGCAAGGCGAAGGATTGGCTGCCGGAACTGGTTGCCGCCTACCCGGGGCTGCAGCCGGTCGTGCTCGACCTCACGGCCGACGCCGGTGCCCGCACGGCGCTCGCCGACCTCGTCCGCCGACACCGGACTGCGGCGGCGAGCGTGCCGGTGTTCCACCTCTGCGACCGGCTGGTCGTCGGGTTCGATCGGCCCGAGGCGATGCGGCCGCGGCTGGAGCGGATCCTGGAGCCCTGGACGCGGCCCTGCCGCCAGCCGGTCGGCGAGCCCGACGCCGGGGCTGCCGACGCAGTCGTGGTGGACGACGAGGTGGTCGACGTGCCCTGGCTGGGCCGGCTCGACCCGCGGCAACTGGGCATGCCCCTGTTCACGATCGCGATCGGCCTTGTCGACGGGTTCAACCCATGTGCGATGTGGGTGCTGTTGCTGCTGCTCTCGATCCTGGTCAATCTCCAGGACCGGATCCGGATCCTGGCGATCGCCGGCACGTTCGTACTCGTCAGTGGCGTGGCCTACTTTGCATTCATGGCGGCCTGGCTCAACGTGTTCGAGTGGATCGGCATGCTGCGGCCGGTGCAGCTCACGCTCGGCACGCTGGCGATCGTGATCGGCCTGGTGCACGTCAAAGACTTCTTCGCCTTCAAGCGGGGGCCGTCACTCTCGATTCCCGAGTCGGCGAAGCCGGGGATCTATGCCCGCATCCGGCGGATCGTGACTGCGGAAAACCTGCCGGCGGCGATTGGAGCTGCGTTCGTGCTCGCGGTGCTCGTCAACCTCGTGGAGCTGCTCTGCACCGCCGGGCTGCCGGCCCTGTACACCAGCATCCTCACGCAACGGGGCTATTCGACCGCCGCCCGGTACGGGTATCTGGCCCTCTACATCGCGGCCTACATGTTCGACGATGCGTTGATGGTGGCCGGCGTGGTGCTGTCGCTGTCCCGGTTCAAGCTCCAGGAGAACGGCGGCCGCTGGCTCAAGCTGGTGAGCGGCGCCGTAATCCTCGCCCTCGGCCTCGCGATGCTCTTTAAGCCCGAATGGCTCGAGGGCTGACGCGGAGCCGGGGGGCTGTCGCCACAAGGGACTGTCACCTTTCGGCCTGCCTCGAAACCAAGCCTTCCGGTGGGTCGGGGTTGCCCGTGCCATCTCGCCGGACGCTCGCTTCAGGCATCCTGCCTTACGCTCGCTCGGAGGAAACCTCGCTTCGCCCTCCGGGCTGCGCTCGGTTTCCTACGCCGGCTCGATTGGCACGGGCAACCCCTCCCGGCGACCCGGATTCCACACCGCACGACGCGCATGAAACGGCCGCCCGGAGGTGCGGCCGCCGGGCGGAGGCCCGGCGAGGCGGCAATGGCCATGGATGGCATTGCAGCCGTGTAGCCAGTGCGGCCGCCGGGCGGAGGCCCGGCGAGCCCGCCGGGGGCAGGGATGCCCCCCGGGCGCGAAAATCAGTTGCCCACGGCCGCGGGGAAGCCGGCCTGGATCAACTGCGGGTAGCCCTGCTTGAGCGGCCGCACGTCGTAGCCGAGCGGCGCGAGGATCGCCGCCGCCTCGAGGCAGCGACCGCCCGCGAGGCAGTGGCAGTAGATGATCTTGTCCTTGGGGAGCACCTGGGCGAGACGGGCCGGATCGACGCCCTGC
>JBILOA010000020.1:0-10686 GCA_044374735.1 Pirellulales bacterium
AAGTCGACGCGCTCGGCGGCATCATGGGGCGGGCGATCGACGCGACGGGCATCCAGTTTCGGGTGCTCAACCGCTCCAAGGGTCCGGCCATGCACGGGCCTCGGGCCCAGGCCGACAAGAAGCTCTACCAAATGGAGGTCAAGCGGCTCGTCGAGGAGACGCCCAACCTCGACCTCCGACAGGAGACGGTGGAGGACCTGCTCGTCGAGCAGGCAGCCGGCGGGCCCGCGGCGGCACCGTGGCGGATCACTGGGGTGCGGGTCCGCGGCGATGCCGAGTATCGCGCGGCGGCGGTCGTGCTCACCACCGGCACCTTCCTCCAGGCGGTGATGCACACGGGCGAATCGCAGGTCTCAGGCGGGCGCGCGGGGGAGGGAACAACTTCGGGCGTGAGCCGGTCGCTCGCCGCCTGCGGCCTCGCGCTCGAGCGGTTCAAGACCGGTACACCCTGCCGGCTCTCGGCCCACGGCATCGACTTCGCGGCTCTCGAGGAGCAGCCGGGCGACGCCGATCCGCAGCCGTTCTCGTTTCTCACCGACGCGATCCGCCAAGCGCAGCTCGTCTGCTGGATCACGCGGACGACGCCCGCCATCCACGATCTGATTCGGGCCAACCTCCACCGCGCCCCGATGTTCACCGGCCAGATCGGCTCCCGCGGCCCGCGGTACTGCCCGAGCATCGAGGACAAGGTGGTCCGATTCGCCGACCGCGACGCGCATCAGCTGTTTCTCGAACCCGAGGGCCGCCACACCCGCGAGCTCTATGTCAACGGCATCTCCACGAGCCTGCCACGCGACGTGCAGGACGCGATCATCAGTCTGGTGCCGGGGCTCGAGCATGCCCGCATCATGCGCTATGGCTACGCCGTCGAATACGACTACTGCCCGCCCGATCAGCTGCGGGCGACCCTCGAGAGCAAGCGGGTGGCGGGGCTGTTTCTGGCCGGGCAGGTCAACGGCACGACGGGCTACGAAGAGGCCGCGGCGCAGGGGCTCGTGGCGGGCGCCAACGCGGCGCTCGCGCTGGCCGGTCGCGACGGGCTCGTGCTCGACCGCGACGAGGCCTACATCGGCGTCTTGATCGACGACCTCGTGACCCGCGGCGTCGACGAACCCTACCGGATGTTCACGAGCCGCGCCGAACACCGGCTCGCGCTCCGGCACGACAACGCCGACCGGCGGCTCACGCCGCTGGCCGCCCGGCTCGGCCTCGCCGAGCCCCATCGTGTCGCGCGGCTCGACGCCAGGCTCGCCGAGATGGAGGCGGCGCGGGCCACGCTGGCGGCGACCCGCGTGCGCGGCACCACGCTGGCCGACCTGCTCAAGCGGCCGGAGTTCACTTGGGCCGAGGCCGTGGCGGCGGCGCCCTCGCTCGCCGCCGTCTCGAGGGAGGCGGCGGTGCAGGTGGAGAACGACATCCGCTACGCCGGCTATCTCGCGCTCGACCGGGAGCGGCTCGAGCGGCAGCGAAAGATGGCCGAGCGGCTGATCCCCGAGGGTTTCGATTACGCGGCCGTCCGCCACCTCCGGGCCGAAGCCCGCGAGCAGCTCGCGCGGATCCAGCCGCGCACCCTCGGCCAAGCCGGCCGCGTGAGCGGCATCACCCCCGCCGACCTCGCCCTCGTGGTGCTCGCCCTCGAGGCAAGCAAGTCGTGAGGTTCGAGCTATTCCTTGGGGAGTCTCCCGTACCGCCCCGTCCATGGACTGCGAAGGCTTGCCCCTGCCAATCTGGGTTTACGCCCGGCGGGCCATCCATGGCCCCGGCGGGCTTCGCGGCCCTCCGGCCGCCGGCCGCACCTCCGGGCGGCCGTGTTCGTGCGCATTCCGGCAATCAGCGTTGCAGCAGCGCATCCATGGACTGCGAAGGGTTGTCCCTGCCAATCGAGCGGCGTAGGAAACCGAGCGCAGCAAGGATTGCGAAGCGAGGTTTCCTCCGAGCGACCGGAGGGCAGGATGCCCGCAGGAAGCGTCCGACGAGATGGCAGGGGCAAGCCTGAGCTTGCGCGCAGGCGTTAGCGAGCGTCCCGGGCAAGCCTGAGCCTGCAGGCACGACGCCCAGCCCCCGGCGGCTCGCGGAAAGACGGCGGCCCCAGCTGAACGGTTGGCGTTCCGGGGCGTTCTGTCGCCACACCCGAGCGACGTGCCTAAGGTCCGCGAGCCCACCGGGCCCACCCGCGGGGTTCCACCTCCCGCGGCGTTCACTTGCTACGCAGCTCGCGTGCCAAACGCCCGGCCGGCCCGCTCGTGTCGGTCGTGCGGCCTGAACGGCCGCGCCGCTCCCCCTGCCTCTCCATTCTTACAAGCCGCTGGCCGGGCGATCGCCAGGACCGGCCGTGCGAGTTGCAAAACTTACCCGCGGCTTTCCCGCGAGACTCGCGCAACCGATGGCTGGCCGACGACGCGGTCGTAAAGGGCCTCGTGGCCCGCCGCCATGGCGGCCGCCGAGTGCCGCGAGCGGGCCAGGGCATGGCCGTGGCGGCCGCAGGCGGCGGCGCGGTCGGGATCGTCGGCGAGCACCGTGATCGCGCGGGCCAGATCGGCCGGATCCTGCGGGCTATGCAGGAGCCCCGCTTGCTCTCCGTCGAGCAGCTCGGGAAAGGTGCCGTGAGCGGCGGCCACCACCGGCACACCCGCCGCCATGGCCTCGATCGCGGAGAGCCCCTTGGCTTCGGGATGCGTCGTGGGCAGCGTGAAGAGATCGATCTCGCCGAGGAGCGCGAGCTTGCCGGCCCGATCCACCTGCCCGCGCCAGGTGAAGCGGTCGGCCACGCCGAGATCCTCCGCGAGCGCGAGGCAGCCGGCGAGGTAGATTCGCTCGGCCTCCACGGTGGCCCCGGCGGCCACGAGTTCGACGTCGCGATCCCGGGCCAGGATGGCGAGGGCCTTGAGCGCCTGATCGAGCCCCTTCTCGGGGCAGGCCCGGGCGAGGAAGCCGAGCCTGAGCCGGCCGCCCCGCGCCTTCCGGCGGGCCTCGAGGTCCGGCGGCGCGGCGGGAAACACCGTCAGGTCGACCCCGTGCGGCACGACAGCGACCGTGTCGGCCGGCAGGCCCATGCGGCCCCCCATGAAGTCGGCGAAGAACCGGTTCAAGGCCACGAACTGGTCGACGTCGGCCGCCCGGTCGCGGAGCAGCGTCCAGGTCTCCTCGCGATAGGGATCGGGGAGTTGCTCGATGAAGACATCCTCGCCGGAGAGGCTCGCCACGATTCGCGCCCCGGTCACCTCCCGGATCGCCCGCGCCAGGCCGAGCAAGAGCGCGTTGGAGAGATGGACCACGTCGGGGCGGATCTCGGCGGCCAGCCAGTGGGCGAGCTTCCAGACCTCCTTCCGCTGCCGGCCGGCCTCCCCCTGGAGCGTCGAGACGGTGAGCGGCCCGAGGTCGGCGGCCCGGGCGGAGCCCGTGCGGCTCGAGAGCCACTCCAGGAGCCGCCGCGAGTCGAGCGGATGGTCGAGGAAGGCGGGTGTGTACCGCAGCAGGGGCACGTGCTCCTGCAGCCAGACGTTCACCCCGCCCATCACCACCCGGTCGATCGCCACGTTCTCCTCGTCGGTCGTGGTCGGCACGAAGGCGGGCACGAGGATCGCGTCGCGGCCGCGACTGCGGAGCGCCCGCACCAGCGCGTTGTCATGCAGGCACGAGCCGCAGATCCGGCCTCCCGCCCCGGCGGTGATCTGGACGACCCTCATGACCTCACGACCTCATGACCTGCTGACCTCATGACCTCCTGACACGAGCGAACCCGAACTCAGCGAGCCGCCGCCGTCCCTCCCGAGCCGTTCAGTCCCGTCACGAAGCTCGTCGTGATCGCGGCGAAGACGGGAGCCAGTTCGTTCCACTCGCGATCCTCCGCCTGGCAGAGGATCAGATAGATCGCCGCCGGCGTGGCCAGCGTCCGCACCTGGGCGGTGTTGGTGAGATCCAGGCAATAGAAGTTGAGGTCGAAGCCGGCGAGGTTGCGGCCGCCGAACACGTCCGTAGCCGGCTCGACGTCGAGCTCCCGGTATTCCTCCTGCATTTCCGACACGACCGCGGCGGCCAGTTCGCGCGGGTCGCCGCCGGGGGCATGGCCGCTGACAGACCAGAATCCGCCGCTGGGCGAGTAGACGGTCACCGTGGCGAACCGGCCCTCCGCATCCTCCGTGTCGATCATCCAGTTGTCGGGATGCTCGAAGGCGAGCCCGAAGCGGTCGAAAAGCATGGCCAATCAAGGGGGGAGGGGAGCGGGAAAGGCAGGCTGTCCCGCGGATTCTACCGCTTCCGGCAGCGGCGAGCGGTCTGGACCGCGGCCCGCCCCACCGCTACTGTCCCGCCCTCGCGCCGGGCTCGTGCCGGCGTCGCCACCCATCCGCCCCCCCGACCCGCCCGCCTTGGACGGGCACGCCCGCATGCCACCGTCGCTCGGATCGGTCGCCGTGCTTCGCCGGCCGCTCTCCGCCCAGATCGCCGACTACTGCATCCCCACGGTCATCCTCCTGTCCGTGCTGGTGGTGATCGCGCCGGTGCCGGCGGGAATCGTGGACCTCTTGCTGGCGGCCAACCTGACCGTCTCCGTGCTCGCCCTGCTCGGGGCCCTCGCGGCCCGGACGCCCCTGGAGATGAGCGTGTTCCCCACGTTCCTGCTCGGGGCCACGCTCGTCCGCCTCGTGCTCAACATCTCGACCACACGGCTGATCCTGTCGCGAGCCGCCATCGACGGGCCGGCCGCGGCCGGCGAGGTGGTGGAGGCCTTCGCCTCGTTCGTGGCCGCCAACAACCTCGTGGTCGGCGGCGTGGTGTTCGCGATCATCGCGGTCGTGCAGTTCATCGTGATTTCGGCCGGAGCCACGCGGACGAGCGAGGTGGCGGCCCGGTTCGCGCTCGACGGCCTGCCGGGACGGCAGATGGCGATCGATACGGAGGTGCAGGCCGGCACCCTCACCCGTGAGCAGGCCCGCCACGCCCGCGCCGACCTCCAGCGGCAGGCCGACTTCTTCGCGGCCATGGACGGGGCCAGCCGGTTCGTCCGTGGCGAGGCGGTGGCCAGCGTGATCATCACGATCGTGAACCTCGTGGGCGGTCTGGCGATCGGCGTGCTCCAGCAGGGCATGCCGGCCGACCGCGCCCTGGGCCTCTACTCGCTGCTCACGATCGGCGACGGTCTGGCCAGCGCCGTGCCGAGCCTGTTCGTCTCGGTGGCCACCGGCCTGCTCGTCTCGCGGTCGAGCCAGTCGGTCGATCTCGGCAGCGAACTCGGCCGCCAGTTCGGATCGCGGCCCCACGTGCTGGCGATCACGGCCATGTTCCTGGGGCTGCTCTCACTTTCGGGCTTGCCCTTCCTGCCGCTGGCGGGGATGGCGTTGGCCGTCGCGATCGCGGCGGTCATGGCCACCCGGCGGGCCGCAGGCGAGGACGACCGGTCGCTCGCCGCGGACGACCATGCGCGGTCACCGGCCCGAGTCGCGGCCGCACGCGCGGCCGCCAAGCCCGCCGCCGCCGACATCGCCGCCGACGTTCTTGCCGACGAACGGATCACGGTCGAACTCGGCCGCGGCCTGGTCGGCCTGGTCGCGGGGGAGACCGCGCCGCTGGCGACGGCCGTGGAATCGCTGCGCGTGGCGCTCGCGGGCGATCTGGGCCTCGTGCTGCCGGCCGTCGCGCTGCGCGACGATCTCGAGCTTCCGCCGCGCGGCTACCGGATCACGATCGCCGGCGACGTCGCCGTGGACGGGGAGATTCCCGCGGGCCGTCGACTCGTGATTCCAGCGGCAGGCCAGCGGCCGGCCGACGGCGATGCGGCCACCGATCCGCTCACCGGTCGGGCCGCCACCTGGCTGGGCGAGGCGCGGGCCGATGCGGCCCGCGACAAGGGCGGGATCGCGCTCGATCCGGCGGGCGTGGTGACCCGCGCGCTCGAGGCCGCCGTGCGCCGTCAGGCCGACCGGCTGCTCTCGCGCGACGCCGTGAGCCGGCTGGTCGAGTCGCTGCGGGCCAGCCAGCCCGCCGTGATCGAGCAGATCGTGCCGGGCGTGCTGTCGATCGCCCGGATCCAGCGGTCGCTGCAGTGCCTCCTGCGGGAGGGCGTGCCGATCCGGCCGTTGGCCGAACTCCTCGAAATCATGTCGGACCATGCCGCCGAAGCGGCCGAACCGTGGCAGCTCGCCGAGATCGTGCGACGCCGGCTGGCAGGAGCAATCTGCCGCCGGGCGCGGGATCCAGAGGGCAGGCTCACCGCGGTCCGGCTCGCCGGCGGCGGTCTGGATGGCCTGCGGCCCGGCGCGGCCGCCAAGCCGCCGGCCCGGCTCGTGGCCGAGATTCGTCGGGCCACTCGCACCGCGGTGGAGCGGGGTGGGCAGCCGGTGTTGCTCGTGCCCGTCGGCATGCGCCGGTGCGTGCGCGAGGCGCTGGCCCGCCAGTTGCCCGACCTGCGGGTGCTGGCCGAGGAGGAGGTGGGCGACGAGCCGAGGCTCGACGTGTTCACGACCATTGGAGACGCAGCGCAGGTGCGGGCGGCCTGACAAGGAGCCGCCCAGAGCCGATCACAGTTTGGGAAAACGAGGTGGAGTGGATGGCCGCTCCGAAAAAAGTTCGAGCCAAACCGGGTCACCGGCCGATGTCCGGCGGTCCGGCCGAAAAATGTAGCGCCCATCAAGGAGGATGACGTGGCAGTACGCACGCAGCGATCGGCCGAAGAGATCCTGGCGATCTGGCAGGAGTTCAAGGCGGATCAGTCGCGGGAGGATCTCCGCAACCAACTGATCGAGATCTACCTCCCGCTGGTGAAATACAACGGCGAGCGGATCTGGGCCCGGCTTCCCGACGGCGTCGAACTCGACGACCTCGTTTCGGCGGGAACGTTCGGCCTGATGGACGCGATCGACGCCTTCGACATGGGGCGGGGCGTCAAGTTCGAGACCTACTGCGTCCCGCGAATCCGCGGGGCGATGCTCGACGAGCTGCGGACGATGGACTGGGTGCCGCGGCTCGTGCGCAGCAAGGCCAGCAAGCTCAACGAGGCCCTCAAGACGCTCGAAGCGAGGCTCGGTCGGGCCCCATCCGACGCCGAGGTGGCCGAGTACATGGGACTCTCCGCCGAGGAGTTCGAGAAGCTGCTCGTCGAGGCCAATGCCGTCAGCCTCGTATCCCTCAACAAGAAGTGGTGCGAGACCGACAGCTCGAAGGACGTCCACGAGATCGACATCCTCGAGGACAAGAAGGGCGACGACCCGACCCGGCGGATCCAGAAGCACGACTTGATGCGGCTGGTCACCAAGGGGCTCAACCGCAACGAGCGGCTGATCATCATCCTCTACTACTACGAGGAGCTGACGATGAAGGAGATCGGGGCCACCCTCGACCTCTCCGAGAGCCGGGTCAGCCAGATGCACTCGGCGATCGTCGAGCGGCTGCAAAACCAGCTCGGCCGGCGGCGGCGGGAGTTCGCGATGTAGCTCGCCCGGGCGTGAAGCTGGGCAGGCAGGGCAAGCCCGGGGCCGTCAGGACGCAGAAAACCGGCAGCAAAAAAATCGGGTGAAGTTTCCAGAGAGATCGGTCGATGAATCAAAGTTGCCAAGCGGATGCGGTATGGCGAGCGGATGCGGTACGGCGAGCGGTTGCAGTGCGGCAGGCTGATGCGGGTCGGACCGGGTGGCGCGGTGCGGAAACCCGCCTTCGCCGATCCACCGATGCGCGGCAAGAATGGTGACGGCGAGGATTCGCGGACCGACCCGCAGCCTTCGAG
The DNA here is from genome assembly GCA_044374735.1 of Pirellulales bacterium. Taxonomy (GTDB): domain Bacteria; phylum Planctomycetota; class Planctomycetia; order Pirellulales; family UBA1268; genus QWPN01. Next base: position 7,718 of record JBILOA010000020.1, read on the forward strand.
CGTGGAGTTTCGAACCGAACGACATCCCGATGAACCACCGGACGGTCGGCCGCGTACAGCGGGTCGTCAGGGGGTGAACGGATTCACGACAGGGGAAGGAAAACAATCATGAACATCTTCGGCGTATTTTCGACGCAGGGCTCGCAGGGCTTGGCCGCGCTCAAGGGGCTCGAGGCCACCAAGGCGGCCGACCAGGCCACCGAGATCACCGGCCGCCTGGGCGTGGGCGAGGTGCACGATGCCGTGACGCTGTCGACCGAGGCCGTCCGGGCCGCCGAGAGCGGCGCCGACATCCGGATGGACAAGGTGGCCGCGCTGCGGGCCGCGATCGCGGACGGCAGCTACGAGACGCCCGAGAAGCTCGACATCGCCCTCGACCGGCTGCTTGAGCGGCTTGCTTAACGGCTGCAGGGGCATCCATGCCCCCTGCAGCCTTGGCGGCCCGCGGGCCTTCGGCCCCGGCCGCCGGTCGCACCTCCGGGCGACCGTGCTCGTGCGCGTGATGGCGGCGTGAGTTCGTTTTGACGAATCGACGCTTCCGCTCATCTCGCGAGGGGCTGCCCGTGTCCTCGAGCGGGCTGTGGAAGCGAGCGAAGCCAGGGATGGCGAAGCGAAGCGGACACGCAGTGAACGGAGGCCCGGAGGGCCGCAGTGAACGTCCGGCGAGAGGACATGGGCAGCCCCGGGCCACGTGCGGCTGGCGGCGGGCTATAATCGGGGTTGAGGAGATGACCCCGATGTCCGTGGCTTCCGAATTTTCGCTGGGCAGCGTCGAGACCGCGCTCTCGCCGCAGGAGCGGTTCGAGGAGTTTCTCCAGTCCCGCGGGAAGCGGGTCACGCGGCAGCGGCGGGTGATCGTGGATCACGTGGCCAGCCGCCACGAGCACTTCGACGCCGAGCAGCTCCTCGCCGACCTGCGGAAGACCCGCGAGGGGGCCCGCGCCAGCCGGCCCACCGTCTACCGGACCCTCTCCGAGATGGTCGACGCGGGCCTGCTCAAGAAGATGGTGCTCGATGGTCGCGCCGTCTACGAGCACGACTACGGCTACCCGCAGCACGACCATCTGTACTGCACCGGCTGCCGCAAGCTGATCGAGTTTTCCAGCGAGGAGGTGGCCCGCATCTGCGACGCCGTCGCCGCGGGCCATCAGTTCCGGGCCCAGTCGCACCGCCTGATCGTGACCGGCATCTGCGCCGACTGCCGTACCAGCCGCAGCAAGACACGACTTCAAGACCGCGTGTAGCGACGCACGACGGCTCCTCGGGCCGTCAGACCTTGAGGGTCTCGTCGGTCGCCCGGGTCGGGCACTCGGCGAGCGCTGCCTGCACCGCGCCCGCCACGAACTCTTCGACCTGGGCCGCCGCCCGGCCGGCGAGGTCTTCGGCCTGCATCGCCGCGACGAGATCCACGCCCGCGAACAGCGGGTCGCCGGCGAGCCGGTCGGCCAGATCGTTCGACTCCCCCTCGCGGATCCGCGCCGTCGCGGCGTGGCTGTGCACCCGGAGGGCCTCGTGCAGCGCCTGGCGGTCGCCGCCGGCCTGCGTGCCGGCCATCAGGATCTTCTCCGCGGCGAGGAAGGGCAGGTGCGCCTCGAGGTTGCGGCGGATGCCCCCGGGGAGCACGACCAGGCCGCCGGCGATGTTGGCGTAGAGCACGAGTTGGGCGTCGGTGGCCAGGAACGCCTGCGGCAGCACCAGCCGCCGCGGGGCCGAATCGTCGAGCGTGCGCTCGAGCCACTGCGTGGCCGCGGTCTGGCTGGCCGTGACCGCCAGCCCCATCACGAAGCGTCCCAGGCCGCACATCCGCTCGGCCCGCATCGGGTTCCGTTTGTAGGGCATCGCCGAGGAGCCCACCTGCTCCTTCTCGAAGGGTTCCTCCATCTCTCCCCAGGCCGCCGCCAGCCGCAGGTCGTTGCCCGCCTTGTGGCACGACTCCGACACGCCGGCGAGCCCCGCGACCACCTGCGAGTCGATCTTGCGGGTGTAGGTCTGCCCGGTCACCTCGTAGGACGAGTGGAAGCCCAGCTTGTGGGCCACGAGTTCGTCGAGGCGGCGGACCTTCGCATGGTCGCCGGCGAAGAGCTCGAGGAAACTGGCCTGCGTGCCCGTGGTGCCCTTCACGCCCCGGGCCCGCAGCAGCTTGCGCCGGTGCGTGACCTCCTCGAGATCGAGCAGCAGGTCGTGGATCCAGAGGCAGATCCGCTTGCCGATCGTGGTGGGCTGGGCCGGTTGCAGGTGGGTGCGGCCCAGGCAGACGATGTCTTTGGTCTCGATCGCCTTGGCGGCCAGCCGCTCGATCACCATCGCCAGGCGGGCCGCCACCAGGTCGAGCGACTCGCGGACGAGCACCAGATCGGTGTTGTCGGTGACGAAGGCGCTCGTGGCGCCGAGGTGGATGATCGGCCGGGCGGCGGGGCAGTCGTCGGCGAAGGCGTGGAGGTGGGCGAACACGTCGTGCCGCATCCGCCGCTCGTAGTCGGCGGCCTTCGTGAAGTCGATCGTGTCGAGGTGGGCCCGCATCTCGGCGAGCTGGCCGGGCGTGATCTCGAGGCCGAGTTCCGCCTCGCCCTCGGCCAGGGCCAGCCAGACCCGCCGCCAGAGCGAGTAGCGGTGGTTGTCGCTCCACAGCCGGGTCATGTCCGACGAGGCGTAGCGGGCGGCCAGCGGGTTGTCCCAGCGGTCGCGGTCGTGGTTGGCGGGGGGCTGCAAGCGTGAGTCTCCGGGGGGCCGCGAAGCGGCGGCCGCGTTCCTAGCGGCGGCGGTCCTCGAGGCGGGCCATTTTGCAGAACAATCGCTCCACCGCCAGCCTCGCCCGCAGACCTCGGGAGGCTTCGCCCTTGAGGGCGAGGTCGAGGTCCCGCAGCCAGATCGGCAGGCGGCGGGCCCGCGCGGCACCGAGCTGGGCGAGCGACTCCCGCGCCTGCGCGAGCGCCTTGGGCCACGCGGCCACGCCGGCTTCGCGCAGGGCC
>JBILOA010000355.1:0-3226 GCA_044374735.1 Pirellulales bacterium
GCCGGTGATCCTCCCGCTCGGCGGCCGCGACGTGCTCGTCTCGCCGGCAGCCGACTGGCTCTACGGCTACGACCCGGCCACCGGTGCGGAGCTCTGGAAGATGAGCTACGGGGTGCTCGGGTTCTCGATCGTGCCTCGGCCGGTCACTTCGGGCGACCTGCTCTTCATGAGCACGAGCTTCATGCAGCCGGAGCTGTTGGCCGTGAAACTGGCCGGCGCCGAGCAGGCCCCCGAGATCGCCTGGCGGGAGAAGAAGGGCGCGCCCACGATGTCGTCGCCGCTGGTGGTCGACGGCCTGGTCTACATGGTGAGCGACAAGGGGGTGGGCACCTGCCTCGACGCCAAGACGGGCGAGGCGGTCTGGTCAGAACGGCTCGGGGGCAACTTCTCGTCGTCGCCCCTGTTCGCCGATGGCCGGATCTACGTCGGCAACCGCGACGGCGACACGTTCGTGATCAAGCCGGGCCGCGACTACGAACTGCTGGCGACCAATCACCTCGACGGCGGCATCTATGCCACGCCCGCCGCGGTCGGCCGGGCGATCTACCTGCGGACCGAAACCGCCCTCTACCGGATCGAGCAGCCGGCAGGGGAGAAGCCGGCCGCGGCCACTGCGAGCCCGTCGGCGACCCAGGCCCAGGCCCAGGCGACGGCCGAGCCCGCCCCGGCGGCCGCCGCAGCCCCGCCCGCCGGCGAGACCTTTTCCTTCACGTTCGACACAAGCCGCGTCTATCCGGGCACCAGCCGCGAGGTGACCGTCTACGTGCCCAAGCAATACAACGAGGCCATGCCGGCCTGCGTCCACGTGAACCAGGACGGGGTGCAGTCCGACGCCCCGCGGGTCTTCGACCGGCTGATCCACGAGCGGAAGATGCCCGTCACGATCGGCGTGTTCGTCAAGCCGGGCGTCGTGCCGGCGGCCCGCGACGGGGCCCTGCCCCGGTTCAACCGCTCCTTCGAGTACGACTCGCTGGGAGGCGACTACGCGACGTTTCTCCTCGACGAGCTGCTGCCGGCCGTCGAGACGAAATCGACGGCGGACGGCCGGAAGCTCGTGCTCTCGAAGCGCGGGGCCGACCGCTCGATCGGCGGCAACTCGTCGGGGGCGATCTGCGCGTTCACCGCCGCCTGGGAGCGGCCCGACGCCTTCTCCCGCGTGTTCAGCGGGATCGGCACCTACGTGGGCCTGCGGGGAGGCCACGTCTATTCGACCCTCGTCCGCAAGGTCGAGCCCAAGCCGATCCGCGTGTTTCTCGAGGACGGCTCGGGCGACCTCGACATCTACGGCGGCGACTGGTGGATCGCCAACCAGGCGCTCGAGCGGTCGCTCACCTTCGCGGGCTACGAAGTGAAACACGCCTGGGGCGACGGCGGCCACAACGGCAAGCACGCCGCCGAGGTGTTCCCCGAGGCCATGGAGTGGCTGTGGGCGGGCTGGCCGCAGCCGCCCGGCCGCGGCCAGGGCAGCCCGCAGCTGCAGGAGATCCTGCTCGCCGGTGAAGAGTGGCGGCTCGTGGGCGAGGGCTACAAGTTCACCGAGGGCCCCGCGGCCAACGCCAGGGGCGAACTGTTTTTCAACGACGTGGGCAACTCGAAGACCTACCGCGTCACACCCGAGTGGAAGGCCGAGGTCTGGCTCGAGGATTCACGCAAGGGCGACGGACAGAACTTCGCTCCCGACGGCCGACTCGTCGCGGCGAGCGGCGCCGACACCGCGATCCTCGCCTGGAGCCCCGACAAAGAGCCGACCACGCTAGCCCAGGGCTGGCGGGGCAACGACCTGGTCGTGAACTCGGCCGGCGGGATCTACGTGACCGAGCCGGGCTGGGACGGCAAGAGCCCGAGCAAGATCCACCACCTCGCCCCCGACGGCACCGACACGGTGGTCGACACCGGCCTCAAGTTCTCCAACGGCCTGTGCCTTTCACCCGACCAGACACTGCTCTACGTGGCCGACAGCCGCAGCCACTGGGTCTGGAGCTGGCAGGTGCGGCCCGACGGCACGCTCGCCCACAAGCAGCGGTACTACCACCTCCACGTGCCCGATACGGCCGACGACTCGGGGGCCGACGGGCTGCGGGTCGATCGCGACGGCCGGCTGTACGTCGCCACGCGGATGGGGATCCAGGTCTGCGACCAGGCCGGGAGGGTCAACTGCATCATCCCCACGCCCAATGGCAAGGTCTCGAACCTCTGCTTCGGCGGGCCCGAGTTCGACATGCTGCTGGCCACCTGCGGCGACAAGGTCTACGTGCGGAAGCTGAAGGCGAGGGGGGCGCCCAACTTCCTGCCCCCCACGACGCCGGCCAAGCCGCGGCTCTAGGTAGTTCCCGACCCAGATGCCCAGCCAGATTCACCAAGGTCGAACGATGTGGTCCGGGGTTGCCGGTGCCGTCTCGCCGGACGCTCGCTGCACCCATCCTGGGTTTCGCTCGCTCGGAGGAAACCTCACTGCGCATTCCTTGCTTCGTTCGGTTTCCTACGCCGCTCGACTGGCACGGGCAACCCCTCACTCCCGGAGTTGAATTCATGAACCAGCGAGGAGTGACCCGACGTCGGCTCTTGGCCGCCGGTGGGATCGTGGCCGCCGCCACCCTGGCGCAGGCGGCCCGCGGCGCGCCGCGCCGCCGCGGTATCCCGCTGGGCTTCGACAACTTCGCCGTCCGGGCGATGAAGTGGAACGCCCGCCAGCTCGTCGATCACGCCGAGACGCTCCGCTGCGACTCGCTCTTCATCACCGACTTCGGCCCCTTCGAGGGGAAGCACGACGACGCCTCGCTCGGCGAACTCCGCCGCTACGCGGCCGACCGCGGCGTGAAGCTCGTGCTCGGCTCGTGGAGCATCTGCCCCACGAGCAAGTCGTTCAAAAAGGATTGGGGCACGGCCGAGGAGCATCTGGCCCTCGGCATCCGGATGGCGAAGGCGCTCGGCTCGCCCGCCTTCCGCGTGGTGCTCGGCAACCAGGAGGATCGCAAGACCGAAGGGGGCATCGCGGCCCGGATCGCCGACACGGTTGCGGTCCTGCAAAAGGCCCGGCCGCTGGCGGAGGACGCGGCCGTGACCATCGCCGTCGAGAACCACGCCGGCGACATGACCTCACGGGAGCTCGCCGGCCTCGTGGCCGCGGCGGGTGGCGGCGTGGTGGGCGTGAACTTCGACTCGGGCAACGCCTGCTGGACGCTCGAGGATCCCGTGCGGGCGCTCGAGAACCTCGCCCCGCACGTGG
>JBILOA010000357.1:0-3223 GCA_044374735.1 Pirellulales bacterium
CGGGAGGCCCGCAGCGAACGTCCGGCGACGGGGTATGGGCAGCCCCGAAGCGGCGGGCGCGGGCCGGGGGCTTTCATGGGCCCACGACCGCGAGGCATAATCGGTCGCTCTCGGAGCCTCCCATGCCTATCCTACTCGCCGACGCCAACCGCTGGCTGATCCCGCTGCCACCCGTCTGGCTGCTGGGCACGGCGGCGACACTGGCAATGCTCGCCGCACTCGCCGGCTGGGGCATCCTCCGGCTGGTCGCCCCGCGACTCGCGACCGAGGCCCGGGCATCGCTCGGCGACGGGTTCCTCGGGCCGCTGGCCTGGCTGCTCGTGGCCTTCGCCGCCGTGGCCGTGGCCTTCACGCCCATGGTGGGCCTGCCGCTGCCCCCCGACTTCTCGCTCTCCGAGTCGGCCCCGCTGGCGCAGTTCACGCGTTCGCTCGGGCGGATGACCTCCGCCAACGACTTTCGCGAGAGCGTGACGGTGGCCGCCGGCGCGAAGCTCGAGGCCATTCCCTTGCCCCTGCGGCCGCAGGAACTCGCCCGGATCGAGATCGTGAGCGATCAGCCGGTGGTGTTACGCACCCAGCAGCCCGTGGCCGGCTTCGCGCTCGCCAAAGACACCGACCTCGTGCTCGAAGCCGACAAGCCGTGGGCCTGGCAGCGGGCCGAAGGAGCGACCAACCCGTTCCTCGGCACGACGGCGAAGCTGGAGGCGACGAACGAGACGTCCGCCCCGGCGCGGGTCGACGTGCGCTGGCAACTCGCGCCCGAGCACCCCCAGGCGGCGATCCTCCCCTGGGCCTTCGTCGTGCTCACGGCCATCGTCGCCGCCTACGCCATCTTCCGGCTGGGCTGCGGCAAGGTGGCGGCGATCGCCGCGGCCACGACGAAGGAGGCGATCGGCCAGCCGCTGTTCGCCGTCGTGATCGTGGCCGGGATCGCGCTGATCGTGGGCTTCGTCGTGATTCCGTACAACACGTTCGGCGAAGACGTGAAGATGTACAAGGACAGCAGCCTCACGCTCATCAAGGTGTTGACGCTGCTGCTCGTGGCCTGGTCGGCAGGCGTGGCCGTCTCGGAGGAGATCGAGGGCCGCACCGCGCTGACGGTGCTCTCCAAGCCGCTGACCCGGTGGCAGTTCGTGCTGGGGAAGTTCGCGGGGTTGGTGCTCGTGGCGCTGCTGGTGTTCCTGATCCTGGGGGGCGTGCTTTTGGCGATGACCAACTTCAAGGTGGTCTACGACGCCCGCGAGGGGGCCCAGGTCGATCCGCTATGGTGGGACTGCGCCGACGAAATGGTGACGGTCGTGCCCGGGCTGGCCCTGGCCTTCCTGGAGACGGTCGTGATGGCGGCGATCGCCCTCGCTGCCTCGACGCGGCTGGGCACGGTGGCCAATCTGATCCTCTGCTTCACCGTCTACGCGCTCGGCCACCTCGTGCCGCTGGTGGTCCAGTCGAGCGTGGGGAAGTTCGCGATCGTGCGGTTCACAGGCCGGCTGTTCGCCACGATCCTGCCGGTCCTCGACCACTTCACGGTGGAAGCCGCGGTCGTCGGCGGGGTGCCAGTGCCCTGGGAATACCTCGGCTGGGCCGCGATCTACGCGGCCCTCTACTCGGCCGTCGCCATCCTGGTGGCGCTGGTGCTGTTCCAGCACCGCGATCTGGCCTGACCGCCGCTAGCGCACGAGGCCGGTGCGGGCGGTCACGCCCAGCATCGTCAGTTCGGCGGTCGACGTACCGGGCAGCGACCACCAGCCCGCGTCGGCACCGCGGACCGCCTGCGCCTCGGCGTGGCCGTCGATGAAGAAGGTCATGCCCTTCCCGAACCGACGCTCCACCCGCGGCCCGAAGGCGACCCCGATCAGGCTCGATTCCGGTCCGGGAGCGAGCGTCGTCCGCACCTCGATCGCTTCGCTGCCCGTGCCCCGATCGTGGGCCAGGCCGATCCGCCCCGTCCAGCGGGCTGAACCGGCCGCGATCGAGCTGGCGTCGCCAAGCATGCCGGCCGCCACGTCGAACCGGTCGATGCGGCTGCGGAGTTCGGCGGCCAAGGGCACGGGCAGCGGATCGCGGCCACTCGGCCCCTGGACCGAGATGCCCTTGAATTCGACGGGTGGCTGCATCGGGTCGACGGGTTCGGTCCCCACGCGCCGCAGTGCCGCCGCCACCGAACCCGCTCCCTCGAACTCGCCCAGACCCAGCCCTTCGAAGAACACCGGGGGCGGGTCGATCGCCCGCACGGGAGAACAAGCCGACACGCCGGCCCAGACCAGGCCGAGCGCGGCCGTCAGGCCGGCGATCCATCGGCGGCGGGTGCGGAGCGGAATGGTGGGCGAAATGGTCGGCATCGTTTTCTGTATCGACCGGGTGCGCCGACCGGGTTGCGGAGCGACCCTGACGGCTGGGCAAGCGGCAGCGGTCAGCCCGTCTTGCGGCGGGGGAACAGGGGGATTGTGGCGGGCCCACGCCTGCCGGCGTGCCGCCCTCCCCCGAGGTTGTTGCAGTCGAGCGCCTCGAGCACGCGGGCTGCCACCTCGACCGCCAAGGCCCCCGCGCTCGCCGACACCAGCGGCTCGGTGTCGGTGCGAATCGCCGCCAGCAGGTCGTCGTGCTCGCCGGCGATGGCGTTGACGTCGGGCACGGTCACGGTCTCCCGCGGGAGGATTTCCGCGAAGAATCGATCCTTGAGCGCCGCCCGCTCGGCCGCGGGCACGTCGGCCGCGTTGAACCGGCCCGCGCGAACGTCCTCAGACGGGGCGACGACCTCGACGGTCTTGGCGGTCAGGTCCACCGCCAGCATCCCGCCGGCGGCCCACATCGACACGGTGCGCTCGGCCCGCGGACTGATCCGCGACGCCGCCAGGTCGGCGACCAGGCCGCTGTCGAACACCAGCCGGGCGCGGACGGCGTCTTCGTGGCCACCGGCGGCCATGAGCCCGTGGGCCTCGACCCGCTCCAGGCGGCCCGGAGCGAGCGAGAGCACGAGGTCGATGTCGTGGATCATGAGGTCATGGATCACGCCCGCGTCGAGCGAGCGGAACGTGAACGGTGCCAGTCGACGGGCCTCGACGTAGCTCGTTTCACCGGCCCGGGCCGTGGCGGCCAACCAGGCCGGATTGAACCGTTCGACGTGGCCGACCGAGACGGTGCGGCCGAGCCGGCGGGCGGTCGCGGCAATCAGCCGGGCGTCGTCCACCGTGACGGCCAGCGGCTTTTCGACGAGCAGGTCGAT
>JBILOA010000356.1:0-3223 GCA_044374735.1 Pirellulales bacterium
CGGTCGCTCTCGTCTCCGGTGTCGCCAGCGCCGAGCCCGCTGCCGTCAACGCCGCCCCCCGGGCCACGGTCGTGGGTCAGGCCCCGGCAAATCCGGCCGACGCCATCGTGGGCGACTGGAAGCCGGCCGACATGCCGGTGACCGTCCGCATCTTCCCGGCCCAGGGGCAGTATCTCGGCGGGATCGTGGCCGCCGAGAATCCGGCCCTCGTCAACAAGGAGATGTTCCGCGGGATCACCTACGACGCCGCCAGCAACACCTGGCGGGGCGAGGTGTTCGCGCTCAAGCGGGGCGACTTCGTGCCGATGACGATCCGCACCACGCCCGCCGGCTTCGAGATGGTGGCCGGCTCCGGTCTGATGTCGAAGACGATCGAGTGGGTCCGGGCCCAATAGCCCTGCCCGCGGTCACCAGCCGGCTTCGAGGCCGAGGTTGAGGCCGTAGAGGAACACGTTGGCCCCGGTGTCGATCCGCGAGACGATCTCGCGCGAGTAGAGGTTGTTGGCCGAGAGCTGGTCGGCCGCCGCCGCCACGTTGCCCAGCCAGAACATCGTGAAGCCCGTGCGGGCCACCCAGTGGTCGGAGAGCCGCAGGCAGCCGGTGAAGCCAAGCTCGCCCACGAAGCTGGTCGTGTCGGCGGTCGCGGCGGTGCTCCGCGTGATCTGCGACACGCTTACGCTGTCCACGAAGCTGTGCTGCACCGCGTTGTCGTAATACACGCCCGCCTTGCCCACGCCCTCGATCCAGGCCCGCTCGCGGCTGCCCAGGAGCACGAGGTCGAGGCCCACCTGCGCCCCGTAGAGGCTCGAGATCGTCTCGGAAAAGAACACGTCGGCGCCCGTCTGGGCCCCGGTCACGGTGGTGTCGGCCACGGCCAGGCCGTCGCTCCATTCGACCCAGCGAAACCCGTAGAGAAAATCCCCGTCGAAGCGGTCGAGCGGCAGCCGGCGGTTGAGCTCGAACGACTGGATCGCCGCGGCGGAGACGGCGGCCGCGGCCGTCACGTCGGGGAAGCTGAAGCCGAGGATGTCGGCCTGCTCGAGGCCGCCGCCGGGCGACGTGGCGAGGGCCGAGCCGGTGAAGTCGCCCACGCTAAAGTAGTTGACCTCGATGGCCCGCTCGCCGTCGCCGCTCCACTCGATCGCATACCGCGGGCCGGCGGCCATGGCGGTGCCGATGCCGCCCGCGTCGAGCGGCACGTTGGCCGGGTTCGCAGTCTCGAAGTAGAGCGGCCGGTCGGGGGACGGGCTCCGCCAGAGCATCAGTGCCTCGACCGACCCCGTCACCGTGGGCCGGGCAGCGTTCCCGGCGGGCAGCCAGTCGGCGGCTCGAGCCGCGTGGCCAGTCACGAAAAGACACAGCAGCCCCGTGAGCAGCAGACGCCCTGGGCCTGCCCTGACTTGGGCGAAGATCACTGCCGTGTTCACGGATTTCACCTCACGCGGCCCCCGCGAGCGGCCGCCCCCGATTCATCGCGGACGACCGCACTCCCTCGCAGTCTTTCCCAGCACCATTCCCAGAATCATCGGCGGCTCGCTGCCCTGGGCCGCCGGCGGGCCACTCGCCCCTGACGGAATCGGAAGAACCGCCACGACCGTCCGTCCGTAGGCGTGGGAAAACTCCAAAAAAACCGGTCTCACGGGGCCGGCGATCGGTTTCCCCGGACTGGTGAAACCCTGCGGCTCGGGCAGTCGAAGCAATATTTATGACCGAAAATGTGACATCGTTGCGCGAGCAACGTATATGTAGCGGGAACACCGTGGCCGTTCGAACGGGGGAGTTCTCCCGGCGACGGGACTCCTGCCTCCAGCGACTGGATCCGCACCCCGCAACCTGAGAGCCTCATGTCTCGATTCAGTCCGTTCTTCCGCCCGGGTCCGCCGCTCCGACCGAGCCGGTTCACCCGCCTGCTCTTCGGCCGGCTCCGAGGCCGGTCCGACACTCGGTCGCGGCTTCTGGCGTCGGGTGTGCGGACCGTGCCGCTGGCGGCGATTCTTGGTTCGCTGGAGGCGGCCGCGCCGCCCAAGCGGATGGCATGGTGGACGAGGTTCGCGTTCTGGCGCCGGAGCGGCCGGGGGACTCCTCACCAGCCGACGTCCCACCTGGGGCCCGTGCAACCCGCCCGCAAGCGGCGGGCGTCGACCGTCCGGCTCGCGGCCGCCGAGTCGCTCGAGGTCCGGCTCGCCCTCGCGAGCGACCTCGACCCGGTCACGCCGGTGATCGACGTCACGGCCTCCACGATCGACGCCGAGCAGGCGATCGTCTCCGTCACCTCGACCGCCCCCGCGGCCGCCGTCGAGGTGGTCGCGCCCGTGACTTCGACATCGCCGGAGACGCTCGCGGCCAAGCTCGTCTTCGTCGATCGCTCGGTGCCCGACCTCGATTCGATCCTGGCTTCCGCGGCCGAGATCGGTGCGGAGACGTTCCTGCTCGACGCTGCCCATGACGGCCTTGGCCAGATGGTTTCCGCGCTCGCCGGTCGGTCGGGCATCGGCGCCATCCACATCTTCAGCCACGGCGGGCCGGGACGGATCACGCTCGGATCCACGAACCTCACGGAGGCCGAACTCGCGGCCCGTGCCGAGGATCTCGCGGCCATCGGCGCCGCACTCGCCCCCGATGGCGACATCCTGCTCTACGGCTGCGGCGTGGCCGACGGCTTCGCCGGGCAGGGCTTCGTGACGGCCCTCGCAGCCGCCACGGCCGCGGACGTCGCCGCCAGTGATGACGCGACCGGGGCGGTGCTCTTCGGTGGCGACTGGACCCTGGAGACGACGACCGGTCCGGTCGAGACCCCTGCCATCCAGGCCGATCTCGGCGGTAACACGCTCTCGAATTATGTGATCACCGTGGGCCGCAATGCACCGCGGCTGTATTGGCAGGGCCGTGCGGAGCAGCGGTACCCCTCCGGACCGTTCACGAAATATGCCGAGCCCTTCACGGGCGACAAGATCACCGCCCACTACGTTCCAACCTGGGTCGAGCGGACCTACACCTGGGATGAACCAGTCGCCTTCTTCTTCGGTATCCCGACCCGCTGGGCGACCCGCACGGGCACGTCGCGGACCAGGGAGTTGCGCTACACGCAGTTCAATAACGGCTCCGGCACCCGCTACGGCACGAGCCAGTTCACGCTCTCGGCCCCCTCCACCTACCAGTTCGATACGACGGCGTCGAACCTGTCTGCCGTCATCCGAGGTGAGGAGCAGTCATGGTCGCGTGG
>JBILOA010000021.1:0-10667 GCA_044374735.1 Pirellulales bacterium
GGTAGCGGCTGATTTCGACCACCCGGCCCGCCGCCGCCGCTTCCTGCTCCGTGAGGCCGGCCCAGGCGATCTCGGGGTCCGTGAACACGACCGCCGGGATGGCCCGCGGCGCGAAGACCGCCGGCTCCCCATGGAGCGCCTCGACGGCCACCTTGCCCTGGTGGCTCGCGCGATGAGCGAGCATCGGATCCCCGCACACGTCCCCGATGGCGAGGATCTGGGGGTCGGCCGTCCGCTGCCGATCGTCGACCTCGACGAAACCCTTGGCGTTGACGACCGCCCGCGTGTGCTCGAGCCCCAGCCCGTCGGAGTTGGGGCGGCGGCCCACGGCCACCAGCACCCGGGAAAACTCCTGCGTGAACGGGCCGTCCGGCCCTTCGAAGTGGACCCGCACCGCGGCTCCTGTGTCCTCGAGCCGAGCCACTTTGGTCCGCAGATGGATCGCGGCGAACAGCTTTTCCAGCCGCTGCTGCAGCGGCTTGACGAGATCGCGGTCGGCGCCGGGCAAGAGCGTGTCGGTGAGTTCCACGACGGAGACCTTCGAGCCGAGTTCGGCGTAGACCGTGCCCATCTCCAGGCCGATGTAGCCGCCCCCCACCACCAGCAGCGTCTCGGGCACGTCGCGGAGCTCGAGCGCGCCGGTGGAATCCATGACCCGCTCGCTGCCGATGTCGAAGGCCGGGATTCGCGTTGGCCGCGAGCCGCTCGCGAGAATGCAGTGGTCGAATGTGAGCGTGGTCGTGCCGCCGGTGGGCTCGGTGACCTCGAGCGTGCCCGAGCCGGTGAACCGGGCATTGCCCCGAACCAGCGTGACGTTGCGGCGGCGGGCGAGCGTGGCCAGGCCGCCAGTCAGCGTCGCGATCACCTTCTCCTTCCGGGCGCGGAGCGCCGCCAGGTCGAGCGTGGGCTTCTGGAAGTGGATGCCCCAATCCTCCATTTCCCGGGATTCCGCCAGCACCCGGCCGACGTGCAGGAGCGCCTTCGACGGGATGCAGCCGCGGAGCAGGCAGGTGCCCCCCAGCCGCTCGTCCCGTTCCACCAGCGCTACCGGCATGCCGAGGTCTGCCGCGAGGAACGCGGCGGCATATCCGCCGGGCCCACCGCCGAGGACGACAAGGGGAACGTGCATCGCTGGGCTCTCGGGGGAAGGTCGCCGGCCGGGCCGGGAAGCGGGCTCGATCCGAACTGGGATCGCTCGCCGCTCCGGCGATGTTGTAGTTTCGGGGGCCGGGGTGTTCAAGGAACCCCGGCGGTCATCAGGCCGCACGCCGCCCGCCAGTCAGCGAAGCGATGCCGGAGCAGCACCCAGCGCGACGCCTCGGAGCCCTGCTCGGGCGGTGGCTCGCCTCCACCTTCACGCTCGACGCCCGCAGCCTGGCGGTCTATCGCATCGGGCTGGGCCTGCTCCTGATGGCCGACTGCCTGCTTCGCACCCGCGACTTTCAGTTGATGTTCGCGGCCGACGGAATGTTTCCGCTCGACACGCTGGCCCGCTACCACGCAGATCCGACGCTCTGGTCCCTCGCCTTCCTCGTCGACGCCACCTGGTGGAGCGGCGGTGTGCTGGCGCTCGAGGGCCTGGCGGGGCTGGCCCTGGCCGTCGGCTACCGGACGCGGGCGGCGACCATCCTCGGCTGGGTGGCGCTGGTCAGCATCATCCGCCGGACCTCCCCCGCGACCAACGCCGGCGACATCTGGTTCGCCTGCCAGCTGTTCTGGTCGATGTTCCTGCCCCTCGGGGCACGCTGGTCGCTCGATGCCCGCCACCATGACGGCCGTGAGCCGGCCGTCAACGCGGTGCGGTCGGTGGCGTCCACGGCCCTCGTGCTCCAGTTGGCGGCGGTGTATCTCGGGGCCGGCTTGTCGAAGTGCAATCCGACGTGGTTCGCCGGCGATGCCCTCACCCACGCGCTCTCGGTTCATGACCACGGCACGTCGCTGGGCATGCTGCTGGGCGGTATCCCCTGGATCGCACGGCCGCTGCAGTGGGGCGTGCTCCTCGGCGAGATCGGCCTACCGCTGATCCTGATCGCGCTGCCCTCGCCCCGCATCCGTGGCGGGATCGTGGCCCTGTCCATCGCGTTCCACGCCACCATCTGGCTCACGATGACGGTGGGTCTGTTCGCGGCCATCGGGATCGTGGCCTGGCTGCCGCTGATCCCCGGCCAGGCCTGGCCGGCGGACCAGGGAGCCCGAAGGGTCGCCGGACTCGGCCGCACGGCGTCGTGGGCGTGCGGCGTGGCGGGCCTGGTGGCTGCGGCGGCGTTCGTTCATCAGGTGACGCCGCTCGCCGCCTGGAGGCTGCCCCGGCCGCTCGCGGCGGCCGTCAACCTCGCCTGCCTCCCGCAGGAGTGGGCGATGTTCGGCGGGGTGCCCGCGCAGGAGCAGTGGGTCTACGGCCGTGGCCTCCTGGCCGACGGGTCGATGGTCGATCTGCTGCGCGACGGCCGCCCTCTCGAGCAGGAGCGGCCCACCGGCGGATTCACCTCGCTTCCCCACCACCGCTGGCACAAGTTTCTCTGGGTGCTGCCGCGGCCGCACGTCAACGTGTTCGCCGAGCCCGCGGCGGCCGCGATCGCCCGCGACTGGAACGAGCGGCACGACGCGAACCTCCGGGTCGTGGCTTTCGAGATTCGATTCGGAATCCAACCGGTTCGCGGCGGTGACGGCGCGGTGCGGGATGTGCTGATCGCCAGCTGGCCCGCCCGCTCGGCCTCGGGCGCCGGCAACCTCGAACGATTCCTCGAACTCGAGCAGCTGCCCCCCTCGGCCCGGCCTACGGCTTCGCCCGACCCCGCAGCCAACGCCGCCGCCGCGACGGCCGAGCCGGCCGGGTAGCGTGTAGACTTCGGGAGCAGCGGCGAGGAGTGCCGCGAGCGAGAGTGGCGGAACTGGCAGACGCGCTGGATTTAGGTTCCAGTGCCGCAAGGCGTGCGGGTTCGACTCCCGCCTCTCGCATCAGCCGTGCAGCGATCAGCGCGTGGCTCGAAGACGCCGCGTCTCGGCAGCGGGATCGAACGGAACCCTCGACACTGCCTTCGGTGCCGACGGCTCGAGGTGGGTGACGGGCTCCACTCGATCACCGTCGGGCGTGACCGGCTCTTCGGCCTCGGCCGCCCCGACCGCAAACCGGCGCTGCACCCGCCACGCGGGGGCAGCATCGGAGAGGACCTCGAACAAGTTCTCGTCTTCGGGCCGCGGCTTCGATTCCGGAGCCGGAGCCTTTGGCTCGGCGGGAGTCGTCTTGGGCTCGGCGGGAGTCGTCTTGGGCTCGGCGGGAGTCGTCTTGGGCTCGGCGGGCGTGAGCTTCGGCTCGGCGGGGATCGGCTTCGGTTCGGCCGGGATCGGCTTGGGCTCGGATGGAGTGAGCTTCGGCTCGGCGGGAGTCGGCTTGGGCTCCGGCTGCGGCTCATCCATCGGCTCGCGGCGGATCTCCGGCGCGGGCTCGACAACCTCCGGTTGCTTGGGCGAGACCACCGGGTCGTTGCGACGAGGGGCCTCGGGCATGAGGTCGCGAGGCTCATCCACCGGTGCCGGCGGTGTTCCGGCATCGGCTCCAGGATTGCCCGCCGGCTCCCGGTCGCCCTCTGGGTTCATGGATTCCTCGCCTGGCCCCGGCACGGCCGAGCGGGGCGGGGAGACCGGACCGGCATCGCGCGTGCCGGATACCTGAACGACGGCTGAACCCGGCCAGCGCCGCCACTGCGTTCCGTAAAAGCCGAACTGCTGCGGGCGGACGGGGCAGTAGGGCACGCAGACCCCGTCCCGACAGCCCGCATGGTGGCCATGATGGTTTCCGTGAGCCTGCCGGCATCCGCCCGGCCCACACGACTGACAGCCCAAGCCGCCGGCCGGCCGTACGGCGGGATCGCTCACGCGGGTCTGGGCCCGAGTTGCGGGTGGCGACCCGTCGGCCACCTGGCCCAGGAGCGGTGCGAAGGCCAAGCACCACGCAGCCCACACTCCGGCACCGCGCCTGGCCGGAACCCATCCCGAGGGGAGTGACAGAGGGCTTCGAAAGGCGAGGGGATTCATGGGTCCGGCATCCGGGTGACTGCGATCGGGCGAGGATCCGCGGGGTGCCATCGATGCCCGTAGAATCGTTACAACCCGCAAAATCTGCCTCCGCTGGTCTATCGGCGTGTCAGCCGGGGCAACTTTGGTGGTTTTTTCGGCGCGGCCGGCGTTCCCCCCGGGCCCAATCCACTCCTGTCACGGTCGCGTTCCCGGCCACGGAATCCGCACATTGGGCTGCTAAACTGCGGCGGTCGGGAAAGGTTGGCCCGAGGGATGCCGGCCGGGTGGTCCGCCCCACGCTCCTGCCCCCGACGCCCGGAAACCCCGCCGTGAAGCGAGTCAACTTCAAGTTTCTGCTGATCCTGATGGCCGGGCTCTCCGCCTCGGTGATCGGCCTCTACGTCCTGCGGCAGTTCCAGGTTTCGCGGCACGCCGGCAGCAAACTCGAACTCGCTCGGAAGCGGCTCGAGGAGGGCAAGGTCGCCGATGCGATGTCGCTGTTCTCGCAGTACGTGAAATTGAGGCCCAACGACGACAAGGCGTTCGCGGAGTATTCGAAACTGCTGCTCGGCCGGGCCACGTCGCCCGATGCCACCCGAAACGACGTCGCCCGTGCCTTCAACGCGCTCGAGACGGCGGTTCGGAGCAACCCCGAGGACGATGAACTTCGCCTCCAGCTCGCGGAGTTTCAGTTGCGGGTCGGCCGCGCCACCGACGCCCGCGAGCACCTCGCGGTCTTGGTCGAGCGCCTGGAAGCCCCACCCACGGCCGACGACGCCGGCCAGCCGGCGACCGACCGGGAAGCCCGCGGTCGGCGGATCGGCTTCATGCAGGCCACGTCCTACCTCGGGTCGGGCGAGTTCGAGGAGGCGGCCCGAATCGCGGCCCGGCTGGTGGGCTACGACCTCGAACAACGCACGTTCCTCGAAACGGGCCGTCCCGCCGCGGTCGAGACCGACGCCTTCGTGCTGCTGGCCGCGATCCTCAAGGAACGCTACGACTCGTCGGCCGACGCTCTCCGCGTGCTCGAGGAACTCGTGGCGCAGCGGGGGGATGACCCGCGCGCCTGGCTCGCGATGACCAGCTGGTATCGGGAGCAGGGAGACAAGGAGCGTGCCGAAGCGGCCATCGCCAAGGCGATCGAGCTTGCGCCCGACGAGCCAGACTGCGTGTTCGCGGAGTTCGAACTGGCGCTCGCGGGCCGCGACTTGGACCGGGCCCGTGACATCGCCGAGCGGGCCGTGAAGCTGTTCCCCGACGAGGAGCGGGCCTACCGCGGTCTGGCGGCCGTGCTGATGGAGCGGGGCGAACTCGCCGCCGCAGAGCCCGTGTTGTTGGAGGGCGTGGAACGGCTGCCCGGCAGGGCCTCGCTCCAGCTCATGCTCACCGACGCGCTGCTCCAGCAAAACAAGCTCATCGAAGCTGGGCAGGCGATCGCCCGGATTTCCGAGGTCTACGGCGCGTCGAGCGGGCCCGTCGGGCTGCTGGAGGCCAGGCTGCTCGTGGCGGAAGGCCGCTGGACCGACGCCAAGGCCAAGCTCGAGCAGGTTCGGCCGCTGGTGCTCGGCAACGGTGAACTGGTTCGGCAGGTCGATCTCTACCTCGGCCAGTGCCACGCCCAACTCAACGAGTTCGACGCGCAGCTCGAGGTCAATCGGCGGATCCTGAACGAGGCCCCCGACTCGCTGGCCGCACGGGCGGGCGCCGCGCAGGCGCTCGTCTCCTCCGGCAAGGCGGGGGAAGCGCTGGCGGAGTTCGAGGCCATCGCCGCGGCGCTGCCGGAGGACCGGCTCGCGACCATCCCACAGGTCTGGTATCCGCTGCTCCAACTCCGCATCGCGAGCCAGGCCGACCTCCCTGCCGCCGATCGGGATTGGAGTGGCGTGGAACGGTTGCTCGAGATTCTCACGAAAGCCGGCACCGTTCCTCCCGAGCAGCTCGCGCTCTTGCGGGCCGAGGCGCTGGTTCGCCAGGACGAGCCCAAGGCCGCGCGGGATCTGCTCGAAGCCGCCGCCGCCGACGCCGACGACAACCCGCAGGTCTGGGCATCGCTGGCCACCCTCGTGTTGCGGTCGGAAGGACCGGAAGCCGCCACGGGCGTGCTGGAGCGGGTGCCGGACGCGATCAAGGACGACCCGGCGCTGCTGGTGATCGAGACGCGCATCGCGGCCGGCCTCCCCAGCGATGCGGCCCGCAAGGGGCTCGAGAGCATCGAAGCCCGGGCTGGCCGCCTGCCCCCCGCCGCGGCCGTCAGGGTCTATTCCGCGGCCGCGCCGATCCGGCTGGCCGCGGGCGAGCGCGAAGCCGCCGCGCGGCTCTGGGAGAAGGCGGTCGCCGCGATGCCGGACGACCTCACCATCCGCGAGGCGATGCTCGAGACCGCGCTCCTCACCGAAAACCCGGAGGCAGCCCGCGCTGCGGCGACGGAAATCGCCAGGATCGCGGGGGCCGCGTCGGCCCGGAGCCGCGTGGCGGAGGCGAGCGTCAAACTGCTCGAGGCCCGGCAGTTGCTCGCCAAAATCGACCCCCAGGAGTCGGCGCAGCCCGGCGAGCTGCCGGACGACGTCGGCGATCTCCTTGATCAGGCCCGCAACCTGCTCGTCGAAGCCGAGAACGAACGCGCGGGGTGGGGGCAGATTCAGGTCTTGATCGCCGACGTTGAGGGGCTCCGCGGCAACAAATCGGCCGCGATCGACCGCCTGCGGCGGGCCGTCACGATCGGCACCGACAATCCGGCGATCGTCCGCCGGCTCGTCGCGCTGCTCTATTCAGAGAATCGCCTCGAGGAGGCTCAGGAGGCGATGGCTTCGCTGGGCGCTGGAGGAACGCAGGGCCTGGAACGCATTTCCGCGGAGGTGGAACTGCGGGCCGGCAAGTTCGACGACGCGGTCGCGTTGGCCGAGCAGAGCGTCGCCGGCGACACCCAAAACCCGGAAGACCTGCTCTGGCTCGGGCAGCTGCTCGTTCGCTCGGGCAAGATCGAGCGGGCCGGAGAAATCCTCGAGCAGGCCACCGAGCTGGCACCGAAGCAGCCCGAGACCTGGTTCGCCCTGTTCAGCCAACGGCTCGCGGCCAACGCTCCCGCCCAGGCGGTCACCGCGCTCGAACGGGGCAGCGCGCTGATGCCGGAACCGCGCCGGCAGCTGGCCCAAGCCCAGGGCTACCAGATCCTGGGGCGGGGCGACGAGGCCGGCAAGCTGCTCGAGGAGACGGAGCGCCGTTGGCCTGACAACATGGATGTGCTCCGCAACCTCGCCGCGTTCCAGATCGGCAAGGGCCGGCACGCCGAAGCGCGGCGGTTGCTCGAGCGGATCATGGCGGCTGATGGCGAGGAAGCGGAGACGGCGAAGCCATGGGCCCGCCGCGCCTTGGCGGAAATCAGCGGCGGCCAGGGCACCTACCGGGATCTTCTGCAGGCGCTGGAACTCCTCCAGGCCAACCGCGTGATCGGCGAGCCGCTGTCGAGCGAGGACCTCGGCCTCGAGATCTCGCTGTTGTCCAACCGGCCGGAGCCGGCCAGCTGGCGGAGGGCCGTGGACCTGCTCGACGAGTTGGCCGAGCGTCAACCCCTGAGCGCCGCCGAACGCATGATGCGGGCGCAGTTGCGGGAAAAGCTCGGTGATTGGCCGGCCGCCCGCGACGACCTCGTGGCGCTGGTGGCCAATCCGAAGACGCCTCCGGCCTATGTCGCCTTGCTGATCGAAAAGCTGATCACCCACGGCGAGGCCTCGACGGCGAAGACCTGGATGCGTCGGCTGGAGAAGACCTCCCCCGACTCGGCGATCACCCTGGCGCTCCAGGCGAAGCTGGCGATCGCGGAAAACAACCGCGAGCAGGCGATCGACTACGCCAAGCGGCTGATGCCGGGCGGCTCCGTGCCGGTCGACAAGCCCGCCCAGTTGGCCGCCGTGGCCCGGCTGATGGAAGACCTGGGGTTCCCGAAGGCCGCCGACCGCGTGCTCGAACAGTATGCCGGCATGGATATCGCCGGCATCCGGGCGCGGGTGGAGTTCCTCGGCCGTCAGGGCCGCGCCGCGGAGGCGCTGGATCTCCTGGAGGCCAACTGGGACGCCCTGTCGCTCGAGCGCGCCTTGTCGTTGGGGATCCAGGTGCTCCGGTGCCAGGTAGACGATGCGGCGGCGACGGCCGTCGCCAGCCGGCTCGGCCCCTGGATCGAGAAGGGCAAGCGACTCGACCCGGGCAGCATCGTCGTCCGCCTGATCGATGCGGAGTTGCAGACGCTCCAGGGCCGCACGTCGGAGGCGGAGGCGATCTACCGCAAACTGCTCGCCGAGCCCACCCTGGCCCCGTCCGCGGCGGCCATCGTCTCCAACAATCTGGCGTTCCATCTGGCCAAGCCCGCGACCGCGGACGAAGCCGGCACCCTGATCGACAAGGCGATCGCCGAACTGGGCCCGCTGCCCGACCTGCTCGACACCCGCGGGCTCGTACGGCTCGCCAAGGGCGAGCCTGAAGCCGCCGTCACCGACCTGCGGGAGGCCATCCTGGTGCCGTCGGCCGCAAAGTATCTGCACCTGGCAGCCGCCGAACTGGCCGCCGGCGACGAGACCGCCGCCCGCAAATCGCTCGAAGCGGCCCGCCGCGAAAAGCTCGCCACGCAACGGCTCACGCCGGAGGACGTCGAGCGGCTCAAGGTCTTGGAAGAGAAGTTCGGCAGCCAAGCCGTGTCGACAGCCGCAGCGGGCGACTGAGCCGGTGTTCAGCCCTGCAGCATCCGCGACTTGGCGAGCGCTTCCTCGGCCTCGGGGATCAATCCGGCCCGCATGCAGGCGACCGACAGGGCCGTGTAGCTGAACGGGTCGCGCGGCTCGAGTTCGCAGGCCCGGCGGGCATGGCGAACGGCGTCCGCATGCCGCTCCAACCGGGTGCACCACGCGCCGAGCGCGGAGTAGGCCAGCGCGAAGTCCGGCTCGTCAGCGACGAGCGCCTCGAGGGCGACTACCGCCCCGGCGAGGTCTCCCTCGTCCTTGATCTTTTCCGCCGCCGCGTAGCGTTCCTGCCGTGTCACGGTTGATGCTGCTCCTGAAACGAGACCCGGGTGGTCCACAATCGCCCGCGCGGTCGCGTTCCGGAAGATGATACGCGACCCGTCCGGTCGCGGGAGGCGAGCCGCCGGCGCGGGCGGTCAGGCAGGGTGGGAAAGCCGCGGGGCGTGGCGGGCCTCGCGAGGCCGGGCAGGATCGAACCGGCCCCCCAAACTGGCATTGAATCCAGGCCGCCACGGTGCCGATAACCCCCGACAGCGCAACGCTGAATCTCCCGCGGCCCACTTGAAAGGACTCCCGTGAGCATCCATCCGCTGGCCGTGGTAAGTCCCGGGGCACGGCTCGGGGTGGGAGTCACCGTCGGCCCATTCGCCATCGTGGAAGATGGCGCGGAGGTGGGGGATTTCTGCACGCTGGCCAGCGGTGCGATCGTCAAGGCCGGGGTCGTCGCCGGCTGCCACAACGAGTTTGGCGAACATACCGTGATCGGCGGCGCGCCGCAGCACGTCGCGCGCCCCGCCGCGATCGGTCGCGTCGTGATCGGCGACCACAACGTGTTCCGTGAGCACGTCACCATCCACCGGGCCATGAAGCCCGAGTCCACGACGACCGTCGGCCACCGCAACTACGTGATGGCGGGCACGCACTTTGGCCACGACGTGACGATCGGCAACAACTGCATCTTCGCCAACGCCGCCCTGCTCGGCGGGCACGTGTGCGTGGAGGATCGGGCGTTTCTCTCCGGTGCCGTGGCCGTCCATCAGTTCTGCCGCATCGGGCGGTTGGCGATGGTCGGGGGCCATGCCCGGGTCGTTCAGGACGTGCCCCCCTACATGCTGCTCGACGGGCAGAGCTCGTGCGTGGTCGGCCTGAACGTCGTGGGGCTCCGGCGGAGCGGCCATTCCGCCGAGGACATCGCGGAACTCAAGGCCGCCTACCGCGCGATCTACCGCCGCGGCCTGCCGTGGCGCGAGGTGCTCGAGGCCCTGCGGCTCGAGTTCACCGGCGAATCGGTCGCGAACCTGCGGGCGTTCCTCGGCACCGGCTCGCGGGGATTCTCCCAGGAGCGGCGTCCGCCGCCGGCTCCCACCCTGCGACTGCGGGTGCACGAGGACGAAGAACCCGCCGTGCGGGCCAAGGCCGGCTGACGAGCCACCGTCGCGTCGGAGGGCGGGCCACCGCTGGGAATCGAGCCTGCCGCACTCAGTCGGCGGTCTCGTCCTGGATGCCGTAGCGCTGCAACTTCCGCCGCAGCACTGACCGGTCGATGCCGAGCAGTTTGGCGGCCAGCGACTTGTTGTGCAGCGCCGCCGCCAGCGTGCGCTCCAGGTGAACCCGCTCCACGTCGGCCAGCGTCGGCCACTGCTCGGCGCCCGCGCCGGGAGGCACTTCGGGGACCGCGGCCGCGGGCTGGATTCGCGGCTCGACGCGAAACACGCCTGGCAGCGGCGTGGTCGACACCACTCCGCTGTTCGCGGCGGCCGCCAACTGGCCGATGGGGGCGCGGCTGGCCGGCATGGGGCCGTCGGAGCCCATCAGCCCACTGAGGGCATCGGGTTCGATCCGGTCGCCCGACGAGAACATCACCGCCCGCTCGAGCACGTTCTCCAGTTCACGGACGTTGCCCGGCCAGGGGTACTGCTG
>JBILOA010000358.1:0-3216 GCA_044374735.1 Pirellulales bacterium
GGAAGCGGCCCGGGCCGCGGCCGTGGCGATCGAGATCTTCCACAAGGCGTCGCTCGTCCACGACGACATCGAGGACGACGACGCCATGCGCTACGGACGAGCCACGCTCCACGTGGAGCGTGGCCTCCCGTCGGCGCTCAATGCCGGCGACTACCTGCTCGGGGCCGGCTACCGCATCGTGACCGCGCTGCCAGGCGTGGCGGCCGAGCCGCTTCGCGACGCGGTCGCGATCCTGGCCGATGCGCATGTGCGGCTGGCCCAAGGCCAGGGCGCCGAGCTCTGGTGGCGGGATGCCGCGGGCCGCCGGCTCGCGGCCGCCGAGGCCTTGGCGATCTACGGCCTCAAGACATCGCCCGCCTTCGAGGCGGCGATCGCCATGGGCATCCGGCTGGCCGGCGTCGCCCCGGCGGCGGCCGCCGCGATCGATCGCTACGCCCTCCACGTCGGCACCGGGTTCCAGGTGCTCAACGATCTCAAGGATTGGGAGGGCGACCTCGAAAACGACCGCCGTGCCGCGGGCGACCTGCTCGGGGGTCGCCCCACGCTCCTCTGGGCGTTGGCGATCGAGGTGTTGACCGACTCCGACGTGGCCCGGTTGCGGGCGATCGCGGGCGAATCGGCGCGACCAGACCTTTCCGCCACCGCCGCAGCCGCCCTGCTCGACGAGGCCCGCAGCCTGTATGCCAAGGCCGGCGTGATTTCCCGGGCGCGGGCCGTCGCGGCCGAACAGCGGCGGCTCGCCGCCGACGCGATCGCCGCCTGCCGCATGCGGCGGCTGCGGGAGGTGCTCGAGTTTCTGCTCGATCTGGCCGTGCCCGAGGCGTCCGAGTCGGCATGAGTGGAGCCACCGGGGAAACCGCCGTCGCCCGCGGCCGTGACCTGGTGTCGCTCTTTCACCCCGATGCCGCCGCGTTCGGCGACCTCCGACTCGTCGCCGCAAATCAGGTGCCCGAGGCCGCGCGGCGACTGCTCGACCACCGCAGCCACATGACCGTGGCCATGGAGCGGCTCCATGGGCCGGTGCGGCTGGAGGTGGTGGATTGCGGGGAAGACTCCGCCGGCCGCTACGCCCGGGAGATCCTGCTCGTGCGGGCCGACGGCCGCGTCGTGCAACACGGCATCGTCCGCATCGACCTGCGGCGGCTCGTCGCGGAGACGGCCGCGGCCATTCGCGCCGCGGCGATCCCGCTGGGGCGGATCCTGATCGAGGCCGGGCTGCTGCGCGACGTACACGACGTCTCGTTGCTCCAGATCGACCCCGGCCCGCACCTCCGACGGCTGTTCGGCACCGACGCCGCGCCGGCGTACGGGCGGGTGGCCACCATCGATCTCGACGGAGTGCCCACCGTGGAGTTGCTCGAGATCGTCGCCCCGGGCTCAGTGGCGTGACGAGACAGGCGGGTTGGCGGGACGCGGAGAAGAGGGATTTTCAAAGGTTTCAGCGGACTGGCGCAAAGGCTTGTCGCCGTGGCAGTTACGGTGAATGAGTCGATATTGACTCGCTGCGCAAGCCATCTGTAGAGTTGGGTTGTCTGGCAAGGATGGTCCGCAGGGACGCGGTTGGTGGAACTGGATTCCCCCTTCCCTCCCCTGCCCGCCTCAGCGGCCCCTCCGCCCGGCAGGATGTTGCGGTTTTCCGGCAAGTTTCCTGGTGTCATGCGTGGCATGGAGTGCGACGCGAGTGGCGCCCGCTGGGCAACCGGGGCATTCAACGTGACCGATTCGTGGCAAGGAGGCCTAGGCGGTTCGGGATCTCTTCTTCGGTGAAGAGGCTTCGGCCGTCGTTTTGACTAGCCCACCACGGCTAGGGAGAGGGTGGTAAGGCACATGCAAAAGACCGTGTATACGACCGGCGAAGCCGCCAAGATCTGCAAGGTGAGTCAGCAGACGATCATTCGCTGCTTCGACTCCGGACAGTTGAAGGGATTCCGCGTGCCGGGCAGCCGGTTTCGCCGTATCCCCCGGGATCAGTTGTTCATGTTCATGAGGGACAACGGCATTCCCACCGATGCCCTCGAGAGCGGCCGCCGCAAGATTCTCGTCGTTGACGACGACCAGGATCTCGTCGAACTGATCACCGACGTCCTCGAGCGGGACGGCCGCTTCGAGACGCGGAGCGTCAACAACGGGTTCGACGCCGGCATGATGGTCAAGGACTACCGTCCCGACCTGATCGTGCTCGACGTGATGCTGCCCGACATCAACGGCAAGGAAGTCTGCCAGCGGGTCCGCAGCGACTCGACCATGGACGAGGTGCGGATCATCTGCATCTCGGGCATGTGCGAGCCCGACAAGATCGAGGATCTCAAGGCCTCCGGTGCCAACGAGTTCCTCCAGAAGCCGTTCGAAGCCGAGGTGCTCGTCGACCGGATCTGCAGCCTGCTCGACATCGAGACGGGCGTGGCCGGATCCGGATCCTGACCCGCGGTTCGTTCGCATCGTCATTCGGACGGCCCGCGTCCCGCCGGGGACGCGGGCCGTCTCATGTTCCGCCCGCACCGGGGAGACGACCGGATGAAGCCCAACGGCCGTGAGCCTGCCCCGGTGCTCGCCGGGGATTCGGGGCTGGCGCTGGCCCTGGCCGACGGCGCGACCCTGCTGCCCGTTTCCCGAGCGGGCTGCCTGGCGCTCGCGCGGGCAGTCGTCGCCGGGATGGCCGCCGACCCGACGCGGCAGGCCGCGGCCTGGCGTGACTCCACGCCTGACGCCGCCGTGGCCGCCTGGCTGGCGGCGGAAGGCATCGGCATCGACCCGCCGACGGAGGTCCTCACCGACCTGGCCGCCCGGCTCCGCGCGGCGGTGGTCACCGCGACCCGCACGGGCCGGCCCTTCACCCCGAACGGCGAGACCTTCGAAGCCGCCATGCTGGTCGATGCGCTCGACGCCGCGGCAGCCCACCACGCGCTCAGCCAGCGGTTCGAGCAACGGGTGGCCGACGCGCGGCTCGAATCGCTGCGGGAGTTGGCCTACGGGGCGAGCCACGAGATCAACAACCCGCTGGCCAACATCGCCGCCCGGGCCCAGGCGCTGCTGATCGACGAGCGGGAACCCGAGCGGCGGCGGCGGCTCGCAACGATCGTCGACCAGGCGTTTCGGGCCCGCGACATGATCGGCGGACTGATGCTGTTCGCCCGGCCGCCCAAGCCGGAACCGACGGAAACGACCGTCGACGAGGTGCTGCGGCCGGTGGTGGAGTCGCTCGCCATCCGCGCGACC
>JBILOA010000359.1:0-3208 GCA_044374735.1 Pirellulales bacterium
CTGATCGACACCCCCGGCCACGTCGACTTCACGGTCGAGGTGGAGCGCAGCCTCCGCGTGCTCGACGGCGCGATCCTCGTGCTCTGCAGCGTGGGCGGCGTGCAGAGCCAGTCGATGACGGTCGACCGGCAGATGAAGCGGTACAAGGTGCCGCGGCTGGCGTTCGTCAACAAGATGGACCGCACCGGTGCGAATTTCGAGCGGGTTGTGGGCCAACTCAAGGACAAGCTCGGCTGCCACGCCATCCCCTACCAGATCCCGATCGGCAAGGAAGACAAGCTGCAGGGCGTGATCGACCTCGTCCGCATGAAGGCGATCTACTTCGACGGCGACAATGGCGAGAACGTGCGCGAGGAGGCGATCCCTGCCGACTATCAGGAAAAAGCCGCCGAGGCCCGGCACAAACTGCTCGAAGACCTCGCGATGTATTCCGACTCGCTGATGGAGAAGCTCCTCTCTGAGGAGGTTCCGAGCGAGGACGAAATCCACGCGATCACGAAGGCGGCCGTCCACTCCCAGAGCATCACGCCGGTGTTCTGTGGATCGGCCTACAAGAACAAGGGCGTGCAGCCGCTGCTCGATGCGGTCGTGCGGTATCTGCCGAACCCGCTCGAGCGGAGCGTGGTCGCCAAGAACTGGTCGAACCCCGACGAGAAGTTCGGCCTCGAGGCCGACCCCAAGAAGCCGCTCGTGGCCATGGCGTTCAAGATCGTGGACGATCCCTACGGTCAGCTCACCTTCATGCGGCTCTACCAGGGCACGTTGAAGAAGGGCGAGACCTACGTCAACCAGCGCACGAGCCAGAAGCAGCGATTCAGCCGGATCGTGCGGATGCACGCCGACAAGCGGGAGGAGATCGACTCGGCCGAGGCGGGCGACATCGTGGCCGTGATGGGCGTGGATGCGGCCTCCGGCGACACGTACTCCACCGACGCGAAGTACTGCACGCTCGAGAGCATGTTCGTGCCGGAGCCGGTGATCAAGATGTCGATCACCCCCACGCAGCGCGACGGGCTCGACAAGCTTGGCAAGGGCCTGCAGCGGTTCACCCGCGAGGATCCCACCTTCCGCGTGTTCACCGACGAGGAGACGGGCGAGACGCTGATCGCCGGCATGGGCGAGTTGCATCTCGACATCTACGTCGAGCGCATCAAGCGTGAATACAAGGTGGACGTGACCGTGGGCGCTCCGAAAGTGAGCTACCGCGAGGCACCCACGAAGAGCACGGCCTACGACTACAAGCACAAGAAGCAGACGGGTGGCTCGGGCCAGTATGCCCACATCATCGGCCACCTCGAACCGCTCCCCGAGGAAGCCACCGAAAACTTCGTCTTCGAAGACGCGGTGGTCGGCGGCCGCGTACCGCGGGAATACATCCCGTCGGTCGAGAAAGGCTTTCTGGCTGTCCTGGGGAAGGGACCGATCGCTGGCTTCCCGATCGTGGGCGTCAAGGCCACGCTCGAAGACGGCTCCTACCACGACGTCGACTCCTCCGACATGGCGTTTCAGATCTGCGCCAGGGCGGGGTTTCGCGAGGCGTTCCTCAACACCAAGCCGGTGCTGCTCGAGCCGATCATGAAGATGGAGGTGGAGGTGCCCGCCGACTTCCAGGGCCCGGTGACGGGCGAGCTCAACAAGCGGCGCGGCCTGATCATCTCCACCGAGACGGTCGGCAACACCTCCACGATCATCGCGGAGGTGCCGCTGGCGGAGACGTTCGGCTACTCGACCGACCTGCGGAGCATGACGCAGGGGCAGGGGGTCTTCACGATGGAGTTCTCGAAATATCGGGCCACCCCGGGGAACATCCAGAAGGAGATCATCGAGGACCGGAAGAAGCAGGAGCTCGCCGCCGCCAAGTGACGGTGGGCCGGGGGCTTGGTGCGAGCCAGGCCGCTACACTGCCGATATGGGTCGGCTGACGGTACTCGCCGTGATGGTGGCCGCCGCGCATGGCGTTGCGCCGGCCGCGGATTCAGCGGCCGGGCAGCCGGCAGCGCCGTCGGGCCGCCCCGTGATGACATCGCAGCCGGCCGCGGGCCGCGGTCAGCCGCCGTCGTCGCGGGAGCTGGTCGACGCCCGGGCCGAACTGCAGCGGCGTTACCGCGAGCCGCTGTTTCGGGCCGACACGGCGGCCGGCGCGAATCGCGCGGCGGATCTCTTCCTCGAGGCGGGGGCGGCGGAGCCGGATCGCGCGCTCAAGTGGCTGTTGTTGGCCGAGGCGCGGCGGCTGGGGGCCGCGGCGGGCAACGCGGCGGTGATCCATCAGGCCGTGGCGCTGGCATCGGCCACGTACGAGTTCGACGAGCTCGACCTCGAGTTTCGGGCGCTCGGAGAGATCCCGTTGCGGGGGCTGTCTCGCGATCGTGCGGCCGGCGTGGCGGAGGCGGCCGAGGCCGTGGCGGCACGGGCGGAGATCGACGGACGGCTGGAACTCGCCCTCTCGGCCCAGGATCTGGCGATCCGTGGCTGGCAGCGGGCCGGGGCCACCGAGGCGTGTCGGCGGGCGATGACGCGGCATGCCGAGATCACGGCCGCATCACAGGGGCAGCGGCCCGCGCCGTAAGCGGCCGCGTCACACCTGCTACCGCTGCGGGTAGTAGTGCGAATAATTCATGTAGGTCGAGGCGTGACCCGTGGGCCGGATCGTCTCGTTCAACTGCCTGGCCTGCGACGACTGCTGCATCTGCTGGACCTGCCCCTGCACCCTGCCCAGCTGCCGCCGCTGGTTGAGCATTTCGATCTGCTGCTGCTGCTGCTGCACCTGCGGCTGGACCATCGTCTGGTAGATGTTTTGGTTTTGCAGCGGGTTCATGCCCTGCTGCTGCAGCTGCAGGTAGGGGCTGACGGCCGGCCGTCGATAGACGTCCTGAAACGGCTTCGACGACGGCCCCTGGGCGAACCCCGAGCCCGTGAAGGCGGCGGTCAGCAGGGCTGCCGCTGCGATCCGCACCGTCGCGATCGTGGGGGAGGCTGTCGAAGTCGGGTGCATGGCTCTCTCCGTCGTTCGTCCTGGTGGATTCTAGCAGCCGGGTTGCCGCACGGCCTGGTTTCGGTCTGCCGCCCGGTCTTCGCCGTCCGCCGGCCGTCCGGACTCTTCAGGCCCGGCCTAGGCCGGCAGCCACGGGGTCAGGAACTCCGGGCTCAGAAGTTGGGGTTGAAGCCGAAGGGGAACCGGTTGAACTGTTGCACGGTGCTGGAGCCGAGC
>JBILOA010000360.1:0-3202 GCA_044374735.1 Pirellulales bacterium
CGCTCGCTCGCGAGGCCAGGCCGTCGTTCGACCTGCTGATCCCGCCCGTGGCCGAAGCGGGCCTGCTCGTCGAGTTCACGGCCGACGAGCCGGCCGACTGCAACGCCAAGCTGGAGCAGGCGCTCGCCTCGATGCGCCGCGGCCGCCGCGGCTGCATCGACATCCGCCGGGCCGAGGACGGCCACGACGCGGCCTTCTTCTGGGAACTCTCCCGCAACGTGGTGTCGATGCTCCACGGCGTGCGGGCCGCGATGCGGCCGGTGCCGTTCCTGGAAGACGTGGTCGTGCCGCCGGCGGCGCTCCCCGACTTCCTCGGCCGGCTGCAGGGCGTGCTCAGGCAGCAGCTCGCCACCGCGATGATCTTCAGCCACGCGGGTCACGGCGAGCTGCACATCAGGCCGCACGCCAACCCCCGTGCTCCGGGCGAGCGGGAGCGGCTCGAGACGCTGGCCGGGGCGGTCTACGAGGAGGTGGTGGCGGTAGGGGGGTCGATCGGGGCCGAACTGGGCCTCGGCCTCGCGCGGACGCCCTTCTTTGAGAAGTTGTTTCCCGAACTCGCGGGGCTGTTCGCGGAGGTCAAGCAGCTCTTCGATCCGAGCGGCATTCTGAACCCGGGGCGGGTCGTGTCGCAGGCCTCGACGCCGGCTGCCTTTCGGCCGCCACTGGCCGCGGCCAGCGACGCGTCGGTTGCCGCGACCGGCGACGCGGGCGTCGAGCCGCCGGCGGCCGCCGCCGCCGAGCCGCAGCTGGTGCCGCTCACGACCTGGAGCCGCGATCGGCTCGTGGTCGAAGTCGACGCCTGCAACGGCTGCGGCGGTTGCCGGAGCGTGGCGGCCACGACCCGGATGTGTCCGCGGTTTCGCGAGAACCCGGCCGAGGAGGCCTCGCCCCGCGCCAAGGCCGACGTGATGGCGGCGCTGCTGTCGGGGCGTCTCGATCCCAAGGCGCTCTCGAGCGAGGCGGTGCGGGCCGTGGCCGACACTTGCTTCAACTGCCACCGCTGCCGCAGCGACTGCGCCGCCGGTGTCGACATCCCGGCGATCGTGATGGAACTCAAGGCCGCCCACTACACCGCCAACTCCACCCGGCTGGCCCCCTGGCTGCTGACCCGCGTCGACGCGCTGGCCGCGGCCGCCGGCCGTGTCAGGCCCCTCGCCAACTGGGCGCTGGCCAACCCGCAGGCTCGCTGGATGATCGAGAAGACGCTCGGCATCGCCCGCGGCCGCAAGCTGCCGGCGGTGAGCGGCAGCGCGTTCCTGCGGTGGGCGGCGCGGCGCGGCCTGACGCGGCCCTCGCGGCGGAGCGGGCCGCGGGTGCTCTACTTTCTCGACACCTACGCCCGGCGTCACGACCCGCTGCTGGGGCAGGCGTTCGTGTCGGTGCTCGAGCGGAACGGGATCGGCGTGTTCATCGACCCGCGGCAGGTCGCCTCGGGCATGCCGTTGGTTTCCGAGGGGGATCTCGACGGGGCCCGCCGGCTCGCGCGGGCCAATGTGCGGGTGCTCGCGGAGGCGGTGCGGCTCGGCTACCGAATCGTGTGCACCGAGCCGGCGGCCGTGACCTGTATCACCCACCACTATCCGCTCCTCCTCGACGACGAGGAGCTTCCCCGGGTGGCGGCCGCCACCTGCGACGCGGCCACGTATCTCTGGGAACTCCACCGCGAAGGACGATTGCGGCTCGACTTTCGCCCGGTGCCCGCCCGGATTCTCTACCACGCCGGCTGCCACGAGCAGATCAGCGGTGGTCTGCCCCCGGCGGAGAACCTGCTGCGGCTGGTGCCGGGGCTCGCCCTCGAAGCGGCCGACCGGGGCTGCTCCGGGATGGCCGGCACCTTCGGCCTGGCCCGCGAGCACTACCGGGCGAGCCTGCGAATGGGATTGCCGCTCGTCAACGGCATGCGGGCGGCGGGCATCGAGGCGGGCGCCACCGGCTGCTCGGCCTGCCGGATCCAGATGGAGCAGGGCACGACGAAGCCGGCCGTCCACCCGGTCAAGATTCTGGCCAAGGCCTATGGTCTGCTGGAGGGCCCGGGGCCGCACGGCCTCGACACCCTGCTCACCGCCACGAGCGGCCGGCTCACCACCACCTGACGCGAACCCCGACCATGCCTGTGCCCGACGTGCCTCCGACCACCGGCAGCCTGGACGTCGCGTTGTTCGCCGGCATGGCGGAGGCCGCGGGCCGCCGCCGGGTCACGCTCGCCTGGAGTGGCGGCACGGTCGCCGACCTGCGTCGCCGCCTGGCGGCGGCGTGCCCCGAGATCGCCCCGCTGCTCGAGCGGAGCGCCGTGGCCCGTGGCGACCGCTACGCCACCGACGGCGAGCCGATCGCCGTGGGCGACGACGTGGCCCTCATTCCTCCGGTGAGTGGAGGCTGAGCGATGGCCCACGCAGTGGACCACGATCCGCGGGTCATGCTCGTCACGCTCGACGCCGACCCGCTCGACCCGGCAGCCGTGCTGGCGGCGGTGGGGGCACGGGCGGCCGGCGGCAACGTGTTGTTCGTGGGCACGGTGCGGGACGTGACGGGCGACGTGGCGACCACGCGGCTCGAGTACGAGGCCCACGCTCCGCTGGCCCGGGCCGAGCTTGCCCGGCTGTGCAGCGAGGCGGCCGACTGCTTCGATCTGGTCGCGGTCGCGGTGAGTCACCGCCTGGGCGTGGTGGAGCCGGGCGACGCGAGCGTGGTTGTGGCCGCGAGCGCGGCTCATCGGCGGGAGGCCTTCGCGGCGGCCGAGTGGCTGATGGAGCGGATCAAGGCGACCGTGCCGATTTGGAAGTGTGACCATGCCCCCGACGGCGGTCGCTCCTGGGTGCACGGACAGGCGAGTGCGGAGCGCGGGTCCTGACATGCTCCACCTCGTCGACGGCTTCGGCCGCGTGCACACCGACCTGCGGATCAGCGTCACCGACCGCTGCAACCTGCGGTGCACCTACTGCATGCCGGCGGACGTGGTCTTCCTGCCCCGCGAGGAACTGCTCTCCTACGAGGAGATCGCCCGCGTGGCGGCCGTGGCGGCCGGACAGGGCATTCGCACGGTCCGGCTCACCGGCGGCGAGCCGCTCCTGCGGCGTGACCTCGACCGGCTCGTGCGGCTGTTGGTGGCGGTGCCCGGGATCGAGGAGGTGGCGCTCACCACCAACGGCCTGCTCCTGGCCGAGCAGGCCGGGCCCCTCGCGACCGCCGGCTTGAGCCGCCT
>JBILOA010000361.1:0-3201 GCA_044374735.1 Pirellulales bacterium
GCCGCGACCGGCGCTCGATCGCGCCGCCGCCTTGGCCGCCGACGCGGGGGAGGGGGGCTGCACGCTCTGGCTCGTGAGCGACTTCCGGCTCCGCGACTGGACCGACGAGGAGGCGGCGGCCGCGATCCGACGGCTGGCCGATGAGGGTGCGGCGATCCGGCTGGTGGACTGCGCTTCCGAGCCCGCGACCGACGCCGTCAACCTCTCGCTCACGCGGCTCGAGGCGGTCGGGGGCGTGCCCGCCACGGGCGTGATCGTGCCGCTCGAGGTCGAGGTCAGGAACGACGGCCCGGGCACGGCCCGCGACGTGCAACTCGAGCTGCGCGAGGACGGGGCGGGACGGCCGGGCCTGCAGCTCGCCGAGATCCCGCCGGGGGAGAGCGTGGTCCGGCGGTTCGACGTCCGATTCACGGCGCCGGGCGGGCACGTCGTCGAGGCCCGCCTGCCGGACGACCGGCTGCCGGCCGACGATGCGCGGAGCTGCGTCATCGAGGTGGTGGATCGCGTCGAGGTGCTGCTCGTCGCCGACGAGGCCGCGGGCACCGGGCCCGACAGCGACGCCTTCTTCGTCGCCACGGCGTTGGCCCCAGGGGCCGCGGCGACCACGGGCCTCCTGCCACGCGTGGTGACACCGGCCGCGCTGGCCGCCACCGACCTGACGCCGTTCGACGTGATCTGGATCCTGGACGTGGAACGCCTCGATGCCGCGGCCGTGGCCGCGGTCGAGGCCCACGCCGCGGCCGGCGGGGGCGTCGTGTTTTTTTGCGGGCCGCGGACGCGGGCCGAGTTCGTCACCCGCACGCTGTTCCGCGATGGCGAAGGCCCCTTCCCGGTGCCGCTGGCCGGCGCGGTCGAGCTGTTGCCGCCGCCCGGCGCCGGCCGGGTGCCCGATCTCGTGGCCGAGCCGCACCCCGTGGTGGCGGTGCTCTCGGGCACCCGCAACCCGCTGCTCGACGCGGTCCGTGTCGAGCGGGTGATGGCGGTCGAACGCGGCTTCGACGACTCGGCCTCGCCGGGCCTGCGGCGGTTGCTGTCGTTGCGGGACGGCCGCCCGCTGGTGATCGAGAAGCCCTTCGGCCGGGGCCTGGTGGCGGCGGTGCTGACCACGGCGGCCCCCACGTGGAACAACTGGGCCCGCGGCAACCCGAGTTGGGTGGTGGTGATGCTCGAACTGCAGAGCCAGCTGGCTCGGCAGCGGCGCCGGGCGGAGAGCCTCACGGTGGGGAACGAGCTGCGGGTCGGCCTCACGGCGGGAAGCGACGAGATGGATGTCGACTTCCTCGTGCCGCCCGACGGCACGCTCGTCCGCCAGGCGGCGACCCCGAACGCGGACGGCGGATTCGAGGCGCGGCTCGAGGCCCGCGTGCCCGGCGCCTACGCAGCCCGCTGGCGGCGGGTGGACGGCACCGAGCGGGAGCGGGTCGTCGCCGCCCACGTCGACGCCGGCGAGGGCAGGCTCGAGCGGGCCGGTCGCGACCGGCTCGCCCGCCAGCTCGCCGGCGTGCCCTTTCGCTATGACGCAGCCGATGACCTCGATCCGACCGCCGGCGACGTGGCGGGAGTGCCGCTGGCCCGGCCGCTGCTCATCGGCCTGCTGGTGGTGCTCGTGCTCGAGCAAATCACCGCCTTCGCCGCCAGCTACCATGCCTCGCCCGCCCACCGCCGCTGAGACCGCGCCGCCCCTCGCCCCGCTGCAATCCCGATGGTTTCCTCCCTCTCATGCCTCGCCGCGGCCGTCGACCACCGGCTCACCAGCCGGCTGCTCGACGGCTTCGACGCCTGGTGGCAGCCGCCCGCGGCGATCGCCGGCGTGGTGGCGCTCGCGGCCTTCGTGGTCTGGATGGCCGGCCGCGACGGCGCCGAGCTGCCGGCCGCCGTCCGCGTCGTCTTGACGGCGCTGCGGCTGACGGCGGTGGGGGCGGTGATCGTGGCCCTGCTCGACGTCGAGCGGATCGCCGAGCACGAGATCGTACTCCCGTCACGGGTCGCCGTGCTCGTCGATTCGAGCGCCAGCATGTCGCTGCCGGAGAGTTCCCGCGCCGATGCCCCGAGCCGCGGTGGGCGCGCGGTCGACCTGCTCGATGCCGGCGGCCTGCTGGAGGCGTTGGCACCGCGCCACGAGGTCTCGATCTGGCGGTTCGACGCCGAGGCCGAGCCGCTGACCGTGCTGCCGACCACCGCGGCCGAGCCCGGCGCTGAGCCCGAAGCGCCTGCCCAGGCGCCAGCCGATGGGCCGGCCCAGCCGCCGACGGATGCACCGGCCGCCGGCGGCTGGCGGGAGGCGGTGGTCGCGCGGGGCTACGAGACGCGGCTCGGCGAAGCCCTCGCGACCGTCGCGGAGCGGGAGCCGAGCGGCCTGCTCGCGGGCGTCGTGATCCTCACCGACGGCGGGAACAACGCGGGCCTCGACCCGCTGGCGGCCGCGGCGCGGCTGGCCAGGTCCGGCGTCGCGATCGTGCCGCTGGGCCTGGGCAGCGACGTCCTGCCGGCCAACGTGCGGGTGGCCGACCTGATCGTTCCGGCCCGCGTGTTTCCCAGCGATGCCTTCGCGGTCACGGCCTATCTCCAGTCGCAGGGTCTCGAGGGGCAACGGGTGCGCGTCGAACTGCTCGAGCAGCCGGCGGGCGACGAGCCACCGGGCGACGGAACGGGGCGGGTGGTCGACACGCTCGAAGCCACGCTCGCCGCCGACGGCGAACTCGTCGCGGTCCGGTTCGACGTTCCCGGGCTGCCGACCCCGGGCAGCCGCACGCTGGCCGTCCGCGTCGCGGCCCCCACGGGCGACTCGACCGCCGGCGACGACTCGCAGGCGGCGGGCATCGAGGTGGTCGATCGCGTCACGCGGGTGCTGTTGATGGCGGGCGGACCGGGACGCGAATACCAGTTCATGCGGAGCGTCCTGCACCGCGACCCGAGTTTCGCGGTGGACGTGCTCCTCGGCACCGCCGCGGCGGGGATGTCGCAGGATTCGCGGCGGATCGTCGAGGCCTTCCCGCCGTCGGACGAGGCGCTGGCCGAATACGACGCCGTGGTGGCGATCGACTACGACTGGCAACGCGTCGAGCCGGCCGGCTGGTCCCGGCTGGAGCGGTGGGTGGCCCGCGAATCAGGCGGCCTGATCATGATCGCCGGCGGCATCCACATGGAGAGCTGGCTGGGCGACCCGCGGTCCACGCCGCTGCGGGGCCTGTTCCCGGTGGA
>JBILOA010000363.1:0-3200 GCA_044374735.1 Pirellulales bacterium
GCGGCCGCATCGTGCGCAAGTTCGCGGTGCCGCAGATCCAGGCCAATCGACCCAAAGCCGATGCCATCGCGCTGGCGGAAACGAAGGAAACCATCCTCGAGAGTTTCGGCGAACGCACCGACAAACTCGTGAACGATCTCAACACGAACGTGCCCTGGAAAAAGACGCTGGCCCTGCTGGCGCCACAGGAGTCCGATTGGGTCGCCAGTTTTTCCAGCACGAAGGACTGGGTCGAGGCTCGCTCGAGCCATCTGGATGGGCCCTTCCCCGACCTGCCGGATGAGGCCGACGAACTCAAGGCTCCGATCGAACTCTGGGTGCTCGGCAAGCCCGACGCCGTGATGTCGGGCAAACTGCTGGCCCTGTGGGGCGTGAGCAACGTGGCGATGGACCGGTTTCGCGACGTCACGCCCGCCCCCGCGGCGGCGGTGGCCGCCGGCATCGATCCGGCGGTCGTGGGCGACTGGTGGGTGCTCCGCGTCGGCACCGATCTGGCGGAACGCTTCCTGGAAGGCCTGGCAAAGTGAGCGTCTCGCTGGCCCTGATCAGCATGCTCCTCGATCCTTGAAAGGAATGCCCGGTGCCCACGCGTCAGTGTCGCTTGTGGCTCGGATGGTTCTGCTTCGCCGCATTCGCCTCGGTGATGCCCGGCGCCCGATTGGCCGCCGTGTCCGGCGTCGAAGACGCGAAGCCGAACGCCGCCGTGCTCCGGGCCACGGAGGAGGAGGCCCTGCGCGGCGTGCTCACCCGGGATCAGCAATCCCGGCTCACGCCCCAGGCGGTGCTGGACGAACTCCTGGCGGGCAATCGGCGGTTCATCCAGGACGACCTCACCCAGCGGAACCACTCGCGGCGGATTCGCGAGGCCTACGCGGGCCAGTTTCCCAAGGCGGTGATCCTGTCCTGCCTCGACAGTCGGATTCCCGTCGAAGACGTCTTTGACCGGGGGATCGGTGACATCTTCGTGGCCCGCGTGGCCGGCAACTTCGTCAACGAGGACATCCTCGGCAGCATGGAGTTTGCCTGTCACGTCGCGGGGGCCAAGGTGATCATGGTGCTCGGTCATACGCACTGCGGTGCCGTGAAGGCGGCGATCGACGACGTCCGGCTCGGCAACATCACGCCGATGCTGGCCAAGATTCGGCCCGCCATCGAGCAGGGCCGGCCGTTCGAGGGCAACAAGGCGAGCGACAACCCCGCCTACGTGGCCCACGTCTGCCGGGAGAACGTGCGGCTGGCGGTCGAGGCGGTCCGTGAGCGCAGCGACATCCTCCGCAAACTCGAGGTGGAGGGCGCGATCAATATCGTCGGAGCCTACTACGACCTGGGCTCCGGCGAGGTTTCACTGCTGCCGTGACGAGCACTGCCGGCAGCCGCAGCACCGCTCCTCGACAGTCCGCTCAGCGGCCGGAACCTTGCGCCGGACCACCTGCTTGACGGGCACCCGCCTGGTGATCACCTCGGCGCTGGTCGGCTTCCAGAGCCAGCACGTCCAGCAACCGCAGTCGTCCCGGTGATGCCGCGTGCCGCAAAAGATGCTGGGGCCCGGAATGCAGACCTGTTCGCACCGGTAGCCCCAGCAGACCTTCGTGACCTCCTTCTCGGTGAGCGTGGTCACGCAAACGGTCTGAACGCGGTCGCAGCCGCCGCACCGGTCACAGCGGCCGTCCCGCACAGGGCCGCGGCCATCGGTGATCGTGGCCATAGCCAACGCGCACGATGCGATCCCGAAGATTCCCGCAGCCAGCCACACGACCGGGCGGGCTCTACCAACGAATGCCTGCATCACAGCCTCCTTGCCGGACGGTCTCCCGGACCGGCGTTCAAAATTCGACTTGGAATCTCGTGCCATAGATGTCGAACGGCGCCGCCCCGTAGCCGATGTAGTCGGGCATGCTCCTGATCCAGTTGAACTGCACTTTGGCGAATCTGTTCCAGTACCAGTTCACGCCGACCGTGGTCTGATTGACCGTCGCGGCGTTCGGTGACGGTGGCGGGCCGGCCGTGTCCGAGAGTTGGTTTTCCGGTCGCACGTTCACCCCCGATAGGTCCACGTACGACCACCGCGCCGCGACCTCCCAGGCGCCCCAGCCACGGATGCGGCCCTGACGACCGGTTCCGAAGAAGGGCGTGTAGGGCACGACCGTGTAGTCGAACGCCCCCACCTGTTTCAGATACCCGATGGCCTCGCCCGTGAGCATGTAGCCGCACTGAACGTAGGCCGCCGGCTGCATGATGGCGGGCCCGCCAAACTGGTTGGCCGTCGTCAGCATCGCCTCGGTCTGGAAGTGGGCCCGGCCATGGCTGCCCGCGAGTTCCAGATGCACGTCGTTGAAGTCGGTGGTGAGGATCCGGCCCGTGTCAGCCACCAGCGGCGTGCCGGCCCCGGCAAATCCGAGCCCCGTGGGGTCGCCGACGTAAAACTCCGGAATGATCGCCGACCGGTACGTCTTGGCGAACTGGCCGTCGGTGTCCGGCGAGCCTCCCGTCGTCCCGTAGCGGTAGCCACCGCCGACGTGCAGCAGGTAGCGATCCTCCGCGAGCTGGTCGTAGTAGAGCAGGTGCGTGACCCGGGACGCGAATCCCACCCCGCCATCGTCACCGATCTGTGCGCCGTTTCGGTTCTCCCCGACGGTGCTGTAGACCATCTCCGAGCCGTTCCAGAACGTCAGTCCCGTCGCGTAGACACTGTAGGCCCACTGGGTCCGCTCGTCCTCGGTCATCGCATAGGCCATGATCCCGACGCGGCGAAACGGCTCCAGCGCCTGAAACGCCACACTCCGTTCCAAAAACTCGAAGTGCCGGATGCTCGTCCAGCTCTCCATCGTGCCCGGCTGGCGAAACTGGCCGATCCGGATCGTGCCGAAGAAGGGAATCTGCTCCTGCTCTCCCCAGACATCCATGAAGCTCGGCCGCCCCGCCTGGGCGAAGTCCATCATGATCGAGTAGTTGGTGAACTCGGTGAGTTTGCCGAACGCCTGGAGCCGGGTCCTCCGGAAGCTCACCCCATCGAAAGCATCGCCGATCCGTTCTTGGCTGGCCGCGGGCTGGCTGAACAGGCCGTCATCGAGTTGGAAGAAGCCGCTGAGGCGGATCAGGGGCAGCGATTCGCTGTCTCCCCGGCCCCCGTCGAGTCGGTTTGGCGACTGCTCAAGACGGATGTCGATGTTGCCCACCTGATTCGGGTCGAGCACCGGTCC
>JBILOA010000362.1:0-3200 GCA_044374735.1 Pirellulales bacterium
CTCGACGCGGCCGGCCGGATGCTCGGCCGTGATCTCGACGAGCGCCGTCCGCTTGCCGCAGGTGAGGATCCGCCGCGATGCCGGCTCGGCGGCGGGGGCAGGCATGGTTACGAGCCAGATCGCGACGGGCACCAGCGCGGTCAACGCCCGGCGGCGGCGGATCAGGGCGGCGGAGCGATCGATGACCAACGTGCCAGCGTTCGCGACGAAGCCGCTTCCGAGCGTGCCGGTCGTCCCGCCCGCACGGATCCCGGCCAACGATTGAATGTCGGATGGGCGGTGGGGTGGCGTGCGAATCATCGTTCGACTCCCGCTCGAGAGGCCGACGCGTGGACCCGGGGCTGGGAACCGCGAAATCCAGTCTCCCCAGGCTCCTTGCCGGGCGCGACGTGCCAGCCAAGGCCAGGAAACCAGGGGCGCCGTAGACTACACAGAAGTCGTGTTCAGGAAACGAGTTATTTTTGCCGCCTGAAAGTTTCGCCCGCCCGGTCGCCCGGCAGAGGAGATGCGAAACCTTGCCCGGGGCGGGAACTCGCGCGTTCGGGCACAATGGCAGTCGCGTTCGCCGTCGGTCGAGCGACGCGATCGCGTTAGAAAAACGGTTCCCGTGGTCACCCGCCGCCGCCCCCAACGCCCCGCCGCCGCCCCGCCTCCCGCCCGCTCGCCGCGCGAGGTGGCGCTCGTCATCGAGACCTCCAAGGCCTACGGTCGGGGGGTGCTCAAGGGGATCTCCACCTGGCTTCATCAGCGGCGTGACTGGACGATCGCCATCGACGAGCGGGGCCTCGACGACCCGGCTCCCGACTGGCTGGCCCGCTGGGCCGGGCAGGGCGTGATCACACGGCTCGGGGAGGAGGCGTTGCCGCCGGAGTGGCGGGGGCCTTCGCG
Source organism: Pirellulales bacterium (assembly GCA_044374735.1). GTDB lineage: Bacteria > Planctomycetota > Planctomycetia > Pirellulales > UBA1268 > QWPN01. Next base: position 889 of record JBILOA010000362.1, read on the forward strand.
GCCGGTCGTGTTTCTCCGCCGGGTGCTGGCCGCCGATCCGCTGCCCGGTGTCTACACCGACGACGACGCCGTGATGCGGCTTGCGGTCGAGCACCTCGTCGATCGCGGCTTCAACGACCTGGCCTTCTGTCCTGTGGCCGCCGACTGGTCCGCCTCACGGTGCGAGGCTTTCCTGCGGCATGCGGCCCGCGTCGGAAGGCAGACCCACGTCTTCGAAGAGGGAGCGGGGGGCCGGAGACGCGGGGCGGCGGTTTCGCTCGCCGCCGCGCCGACGCCGGCAGGATTGGTCGGCCGGCGATCGGCCGCCGCCGCCCGTGCGGCCGCGATCGAGGAAGACCGCGACCTCCTCGGCAGGTGGCTCGAAAGCCTGCCGAAGCCGGTGGGGATCGTGGCGGCGTATGACGTGCGCGGCGTGCAACTGCTCGAGGTCTGCCGGGAGCGGGGGCTGTCGGTGCCCGAGGACGTGGCCGTCGTGGGCATCGACGACGACGACGTGCTGTGCGAGATCGCCACCCCGGCGCTCACGAGCGTGGCCCACAACCTGGCCCGGATCGGCTTCGAGGCCTGCCGGCTCCTCGACGAGCGGATGAGCGGCGCGGGGCGGGGCGACGACGTGGTGGTGGTGCCACCACTGGGAGTCTCCATCCGCCAGAGCAGCGACACGCTGGCGATCGGCGACATCGACATCCGCCGGGCCCTGCGGCTGATCCGCACGCGGGCCTGCGACACGCTCATTTCCGACGACGTGGCGGCGGCCACGAGCGTGAGCCGGCGGGTGCTCGACAAGAAGTTTCAGAATCACCTGGGCCGCACGATCCACGACGAGATCATGCGCACGCGTCTGGCCGAGGCCCGCCGGCTGCTCGTGGAGACCGACCACAAATTGCTGGTGGTCGCGGTGCGGTCGGGCTTCGCCCACGCGGCCCAGCTCTGCAACCTGTTCAAGGCGGCCCACGGTATGTCGCCGATGCAATACCGCAAGGCGGCCCGGCCCTGGGAGGGGTGAGCGGGCCGGCAGGGCAGCAGCATCAGCCGAGCGGGTTTCGCCAGCGGAGGCCGACGAACCGGCCGACGTCGCGGAAGTGCGACGGCGGCGCGGCGAACGAGGGGTTCCGTTCGACGCTCGTCGCCCGGCATGACAGCGTCATGGAGCGGCGACACCGGCTGCAGGGCGTTGGCTGGCCCATGGCCGAACACGCAGCTGTTATTTTCCGGCCTTCAGGTCGAAGGGCAGCTCGTGTGGGCCGGTGGCGGGGATTTCGACTTCGAGGGTCGAGGCCTCGTTGAACTGCTTCGGGATGTAGTCTTCGCGAATCCCGCCGGGCATGTCGGAGGGGCCGGCCATCTTCTCGGCCAACGGACGCGAGCCGCGGATCTCGACGCGGTGGCGGCCCGGCTGGAGACGCGCGGTGTAGCGGCCGCCCGTGATCACGCCGCCTTCCGAGCGGCCGCCGCCCACGACCGGGAAGAAGCCGATCGAGCCTTCCGCCACGGGCTGGCCGGCGAAGGTGACCCTTCCGGTGCACTCGACGCGGGTGTCGCGCTGGCCGCAGCCCATGGCGAGGGCCGTGATCGCGATGACGATCCGGAGCGTCGAACCGCTGCCGCGGGCAGTGGTCGCTGACGCCCCGTAACGGCGAGACGATTCACAGCCCGCCACTGGTCGTCTCCCTACCGGCCCGTGAGCCCATGTCGAGCCAGACCTGGGCATCGACCGAGTCGGCCACGTATCGCACCGAGCCATCCGCCAGTGCGGTCGTCGCCCCGTCGCCATGATGGCTGCGGGCCGAGACGACCACGTCGTCGGAGGTGTTCACGCAGGGGGCCCGGAGCACCTTGCCGTTGATGCAGTAGCTGAACCGGTCGGGCTGCGAGGTGTTGGGCGTGTACATCGTGCTGAACAGCGCCCCGGCATGGCCTACGTTGTGGTAGCGGCCGCGCACGTCCTCCTCGCCGGAGCCGATTGCCCCATCCGGCACGAGCACGATCTCGCTGCCGAGCAGCGTGTTCGAGAGCCCGTCGCGGACGTGGGCGGCGGTGATGGCCGAGGCCGGAAAGAACAGGCCGTTGAGCTTGTCGCTCCCGGCGAAGCCGCCGGGGTTGAAGACCTCATTGCCGGCGTTGAGCACATAGTTGCCGTGGAAGCCCTGGGCGTTGGTCGGGCTGGAGCCGTTGTGGACCTTCGGATTGGCCCCGTCGGACGGGCAGAGAAACGAGGGCACGATCGCCGTCTTTTCGGGGAGGTTGGTGTAGGAGAAGCCCCCGCCGCCAGGCGTGCCTGCGTAGTGCCGCATGTAGGTCTCGTAGAGCGG
>JBILOA010000364.1:0-3198 GCA_044374735.1 Pirellulales bacterium
GAAGCCCGGGCTCACCTACGGGGCCACGGACGACTTCAGTTACAACGTGGCCGAGGACCCCGTCCACGTCCGCGATCTGCACGCGACCGTGCTCCATCTCCTGGGGATTGACCACGAGCGGCTGACACACCGCTTCATGGGCCTCGACTTCAAGCTCACCGGCGTTGAGCCCGCGCGCGTCGTCCGCGAGATCCTGTCATGATGGGGCCATGCGTGCAGCCTGCCTGTTCCTGATGCTGACCGGTCAGTTGGCCGCGGAAGACTTCACCGTCTCCTCGCCCGCCGAGCTCCGCGCCGCCCTGGCCACGATTCGCGACGGCGACACGCTCCGGATCGCGCCGGGTGAATACCCCGGTGGTCATCACGTCGCCGGCCGGGCGAAGCTGACCGTGACCGCTCTCGATCCGACCGACCCGCCGCTCTTCGTGGGCGGAGCGAACGCCTGGCAGTTCTCCCGCTGCCCGAATCTCACCGTCACGCACCTCCGGACCCGTGGCCAGACCGACAACGGAATCAACGTCGACGACGGCGGCGAGCGGGACAGGCCGGTGCCGGGCGTGACACTCGCGAACCTCGAAGTCCGCGATGTCGGCCCGCGGGGCAATCACGACGGGATCAAAGGCTCGGGCCTCGTGGATCTCACGATCCGTGATTGTCTCGTCGAAGGCTGGGGCGGGCAGGGGATCGATCTGGTGGGCTGCCATCGCTCCCTGATCGCGGGCTGCCGGCTCGTGGGCAAGCCGGGCTTCAGCGCGACTGCCGGCGTGCAACTGAAGGGCGGATCGTCGGAGATCGTCGTGGAGCGGTGCGAGTTCACCAACGCGGGTGATCGCCCCCTCAACCTCGGCGGCTCGACCGGGCTGGACTACTTCCGTCCGCCCGGGGCGAAGCACGAGGCGGCGAAGCTGGTCGTGCGCGACAACCTGATCGAGGGCGGCGAGTGTGCGGCCGCCTTCGTCGGCGTAGACGGCGTCGATTTTTCCGGCAACACGATCCTGTTTCCCGAACGCTGGATCTTCCGGATCCTGCAGGAGACGACGGCGCCGGGGTTCAACCCGTGCCGGAACGTGAGGCTGACCGACAACCGGATCGTGTTCCGCCGCGGGCAGATCCGGTCGGACGTGAACGTGGGTGGCGGCACTGCGGCCGAGACCTTCGCGTTCGAAGGCAACTGCTGGTTCGCGGCCGATCGCCCCGAGGCCTCTCGTCCGCAACTCCCGGTGGCGGAGCAGGGCGCGGGCTACGGGCAGGATCCGCGCTGACCGGGCGCCCCGTCAGGGCAGGGCCGCCGCATCGCCCCCCGCCCGCGTGCCCAGGGCCCGAAGTACCGTCGGCTCGATCGACTCGGCGACAAAGTGGGTCGAAGCGTCGGCCAGCGCCACATGCGCGCCGCCCGGGTGGCGGCTCTTGATCCCGCTGGCCCGGGTGTAGTTGGTCCAGTGCGCGCCCGCGATCGGCATCTCATTGGCCGGAACGAACGTGTTGAGCGGGATATTGGTCGCCACGACGGGATAGTGGGTCGTGAAGGCGCCATTGTGCTGGTCTTCGTGGGGTAGCGCTTCGCCAAGCAGGATCGTGTTCGAAGTGCCGTCCTTGACCTGGGCAAACCGAACCGCCGTCGCCGCCACGGCGAACATCCCGGTCGGCGGGCCCGAGATGCCCCGGTCGGCCCCGGTGCAGCAGTCGCTCCCGACCACCGAGTTCTGCGGACTGCAGAACTCGCAGCGATTCATGATCGGGTTGATGCCGAGCGAGCCGGCGTACCAGAGGCCGAGCATCCGCGACGCCGAGGACGAGACGAAGAGCGCGCAGCGATGGTCGCACACGCTCGACCCGCCCCGCGGGTCGCTCGGGCAGGCCACCCCCGCCATCGGCTCGGCCACCAGGTTCACGTTGGCCGGCGTGCCCGGCCGGACGCCGAAGTCGAACCGGTCATACCGCGCCTGCTGGTCGAGCCGCGGCAGGATCTCGGCGAACCAGGTATCCGGTCCGCTCACGAGTTGCCAGGCATTCACCGCCGTCGCATCGGGGTTGCTGCGATTGCGGTTGATGATCCCCGACGGCAGAACGTCGAACGACGAATGGTAGGCCTGCAGCGCGAGGGCGAACTGCTTGAGCTGATTGCCGCACTGCACCCTGCGGGCCGACTCGCGGGCCCCCTGCACGGCGGGAAGCAGCAACCCGATCAGGAGGGCGATGATCGCGATCACCACCAGCAACTCCACGAGTGTGAAGCCGCGGCGACGCAGGGGTATGGTCGACGGTCGTCTGCCGACCATGGGATTGCCTCTCGTTCCATGCTGCCCCGGGGCGGAATATAGCGGTCGCCGTGGACGAAAACCACGGACCGCGGCCCCCGGAAACGCCCGTCATCACGGTCGCCCGCGCCGGCCGGCTCGCGTTGGGGGCTTCCCTGGTCGCCCGGCCCGCCGGCGTGGCTCCGCGCCCCGGACGGTGCTATAAATAGAGTGGTTCGTGGCGGCGGAGCGCAACGCCGACACCCATTGAATTCACGCCGAACGCCCCCGGAACACCGGGCCGTGCGGCCTGTCTGCAAACGAGGTGGATCGATGCTCCGCTGCCTGCCCCGCTTCGCTCTGGCCGCCATCCTCGCCGGGGCCTGCCCCGGTCTCTTCGCCGCCGACCCGGGCGAGCCGCTCAGCTTCAACGCCGACATCCGGCCGATCCTGGTGGAGAACTGCTTCTCCTGCCACGGGGCCGACAGTGCCGGCCGCAAGGCCGACCTGCGTCTCGACCAGCGGGATCAGGCCGTCGAGAGCGGCTCGATCGTGCCGGGCGACCCCGACTCGAGCGTGATGCTCGACCGCATCTTCTCCGACGACCCCGAGGAGGTGATGCCCCCGCCCGAGACCAAGAAGTCGCTCACGGCCGAGCAGAAAGCGGTGCTCCTCCGCTGGATCAAGGAGGGGGCCGAGTATCAGGCCCACTGGTCGTTCATCCCGCCGACGAAGCCGGAGCCGCCGCCGGTCAAGAACGAGGCCGGGGTGAAGAACCCGATCGACCGGTTCATCCTCGCCCGCCTCGAGGCCAAGGGGCTCGCGCCCGCCCCTGAGGCTGACCGGCGCACGCTCGCCCGCCGGGCCGCCTTCGACGTGACGGGCCTGCCGCCCGATCCGGCCGCCGTCGAGGCCTTCGTGGCCGACACCCGGCCCGACGCCTACGAGCGGTATCTCGACA
>JBILOA010000365.1:0-3190 GCA_044374735.1 Pirellulales bacterium
GAGCACCATCGCGAGCCGGCCGCCGGCGTAGGGAATCTCGCATACGGTCGCGGCCGTGTCGCCGCTTCCCACCGTGCCGGCGACCATCTTGCCCGAGGCGTGCATGAAGGGCACGTCGGTGTCGCCAACGCCGACCGCGAAGGCCTCGGGCCGAGTGGCCGACTTCTCGAAGGGCGTGGCCCAGGGCGCCTTCATGTAGATCGCGTTGGTCAGCACGAGCCGCGTCAGGGGCGTGATCGTGCCCGACTTCAAGAGCTCGGGGATTTTCTCAGCCGTGTGCTCGCCCACCCACGCATTGATCGCGGTGCGGGCGTCCTCGGGCTGGGAGGCAAAATCCACGATCCCTGCGGCGGCCCCATACTTCGCCTCGAGCAGGCCGGTGAAGCCCGCCTCGAACGGCTTGCCCTCCTGCACCCAGATCCGGTTGGCCACGTCGAGTTTGATCTTTTCCCCCTTGGCCTCGGCGAGCGTCTGCCGCAGCTCGGCGGCGGCCGCGGCGATCTGCTCCCGGTCGTCGGGCATCCCGAGCACGGCGGCGATCTCGGCGGCCGTCTCGCCCTTGGCTCCCGCATGGGTCATCGCCAGCGCCTCCCAGACGCTCGCCGGCGAGAGGATCGCATTGCCCACCCCCGAGGCCCGCACGAGTTCCCAGGCGAGCCTGGAGGTGCCTGCGGCCGCTTCGACGGCGGAATTGGGCGGGGCGGCCGTGGCGACGGAACCCGCCACGAGGAGTCCGAGAGCGGCCAGCGGGATCGCGAACCGATGCATGGGATGGTCTCCGGGAAAAACCGTCGGCCGAATCTACTCGATCTCCAACTTCGTCAGCATCTCGTCGAGGCCGCGGCGGGCCTGCTGCTCCTGGTCCTGCAACGCGGCGATCTCCTTGCGGAGGGCCTCGACCCGGTCCTCCTGCTCCGCGAACTTCGTCACGTAGCGGGTGTAGAGGTCGCTCGCCCGGTCGAGCTGGGCCATGTTCTGCCGGATCCGCTCCTGCTCCTGGGTCACGGCCTGGATCTCCTGCTCGCGGCGGCCCCGCTCCTGGGCGAGCCGCTCGATCTCCCGCTTCCGTCCGATCACGTCGGTCAGCGCCTGCTTCACCGCGGGGCTCGTCACCTTGGCGTTGGAATAGAAGAGGATCATCCCGTCGTCGAGGTTCGTGAGCGCCACCTGCTGGGACACGACCTGCTCCTCGGCCACGGCGAGGCTGGCCGGCTTGCCGGGCTCGGCCTCGACGGCGAACCGGTAGCGGTCGCGGGTCTTCTCCGCCGGCTGCTCCGGCTCGACGAGCTTCCAGCCCCCCTCGAGCGGATGCTCGACGAGCAGCTTCACGGCCTCGGCGCCCGAGTTCTTCACCTCGAACACCTTGCGGCGGGCCTGCTTGCGGGAAGCCACGAGCGTGCCCTTCACGAGCTTCACGCTCACGAGCTCCTCGGGCTTCGGCTCGAACCGCGGCGCCACTTCGACGTCGAGGTCGACGGCGTAGGTGAGCAGGCGGCTCGAGCCGGCCGGCAGATCTTCGATCCGGGCGTCGCCGGCATAGGCGCCCGCGTCGAAGACCGTGATCGGCCCCTGCATCAGGTCGAGCTTCGTCGAGTTGACCAGCCGCACCCCGGCCAGCGGGTGCTTGGCCATCACCCGGTCGTCGTAGACCGAGACCTTTTCGGACTCGACCTGCTCGGCCACGATCGGCAGCATCGCCGAGCGTTGCCGGGCGATCGAGACGGGTGCGGCGATCTCGTAGCGAAAGAGTTCGCCGAGGGCCTCGCCGGCCGCCACGCTTCGGATGGCCGCCATGCCGTTGGCCGAGGCGTCGCGCTGGTTGTCCTCGCCCTCCCGCAGCCGTCGGCCTTCCCCCGCCGTGGGCCTAGAAGGCATCGGTGGCGCCGCCGCCTTCCTGTCCATCATCGCCTCCATCATCGCCGCCCCCTTCTCTTCTAACGACTTCCCCTTCGCAAACTCCCGCTCCGCGGCCTCCATGCCCTGCCCGTACACCTGCGGGGCGAGCGAGGCATAGAGCTCCGGCTCGACGATCGGTCGGGGCACGTAGAGCGGCTGGTAGAGGTCCATCACGAACGAGATCGGCCGGCCGCTCACGAGCGCCATCCGCACGTCCTTCCAGTCACGGTCGGTCGTGTTCTCCACGATCGCCCAGCCCTGGAGCAGGGCCTTGCCGCCCTGCTTGCCGTCCCGCTTCTCGCCGGCCGCCTCGTCGCCTCCGAGCACGAGCCGGTAGCTCGTCTTCCAGACCGGCGCCTCCTGCACATAGCCCAGGCGGACGGTCCGCTCGCCCTGGCCGGCGAAGGCGACCGAGACCGACTTCTTCTCGTTGTCCTGACCGAGCGCCAGCACCGCGAGGGCCTGCTCCAGCTCCTGCTGGAGCTTCTGGTCGAGCAGTCGGATCCGCGTGATCGCATCCAGGGCGAGCGTCCGCAGGCCGTCGGCCGTGAGGATCGTGATGAACTCCTTCTCGGCCGACTGGTCGTCGCCCACGGGCACCGTCCGCTTCTCGACGCCCACGATCGTGCCCGTGGCCGGCGGGGCCGCCTCGACCTCGATCCGCTCGCCCCGCAGCCTGGCGAGGATCCTACCGATCGACGGGTCGTCGGTGAGGTCGATCGCGAACGTGCCGAGGGTCTTCGTGATCGGGTCGCGCGAGGCGTAGCTCACCGCCGGCACGGTGCCGCCGCCGAGATCCTCGACGACCATGCTCTTGAGCAGGTCGTTGACGTTCTCCGCCTTGAAGCTCATCTCCACCGTCGTGTCGCCGGTCACCTTCCCGCCGTGCTGGAAGTAGCCGACGCCCGAGGTGAAGAGCACGACCTTCTCGAGCGGCAGCTCCGCCGCGGCGGCCTCGGCCGCGGAGAGCGTGCCTTGATGGGAGGCGGCAATCAGGTACGCCGCGACCAGCCAGCAGGTCGCGGTCAGGGGCAGTCGGGTCATGGCAAGGCTCCAAAACGAACGGGATCGGGCGGCGGCGGTCGAACCTGTGATGCATGCGGTCGCGGAAAGGTTCCCACCGCCGCCGGCCCGCGGCAAATGACCGCCCAAACCCGCGGGTTGTGGCCGCCGTCGGCCCGGGGGTAATCTCCTCCCGCCGTGAATCCGGGAGCGTTTCCCGTCCACGGCCCGTGGCGGCGGACACCGCCCGTGACGAGGTGACGACATGGGCGAGCGCACGACGAGGCGGCGG
>JBILOA010000366.1:0-3189 GCA_044374735.1 Pirellulales bacterium
CCGCCCGCCGGACCGCCTCCGGATCGATCGTCTCGAGCTGCTTCACGGCCGCGGCCGCCTCGGGCAGCGGGCAGGCGCGGAGATAGTTCACGATCGGCTCGCGGACGAAGATGTTGTCGGCCTTGGCGTCCTTGAAGATGGTCACCAGCCGGTCGATCACCGACCAGTCCTGCCAGCGGGCGAGATCGGCGATCACGAGGTCGGCGAGCTTGGGCTCGTCGAGCAGGAGCTTGAGGGACTGGAGCACCCGCTCCCGCGGCACGAGATCCGACTCCTCACCCAGGAACCGCAGGGCCATCACCGCGGCGTAGGTCTCGGTGAAGGGAACCTCCTTGCCCTCCCGGTCGCGCGCGAGAAACAGCCGGTCGACGAGATCGAGGGCCTTGTCTCCCTCGAGCGCCACGAGGCAGGCGATCAGGGCGTCGAGGCCGTTGCGAACCTCGGGCTGTTCCGCGGCCACGCCCTCGCCCTCGAGGATGGCGGCGATCCGCTCGGCCTCCGCCGGCGTGCCGCAGATGCCGAGCATGGTCGCGTAGAGCCGGCGGCGGTTGGCCGGCACCTTGGGATTCTCGATCCAGGCGAGGAGCTGCGCGGCGTCCAGTTTGTCCTTGAGCCCCTTGACGTCGTCGTAGGGGGCGACCGCGAACTCGTCGTAGGCGTCGCGGGTGAGCGTCTCGTCCTCGTCCTCGAGATGCCCCAGGAAGAAGGCGAGCCGCTCGGGCCCCTTCTCGGGCAGGCCGCCGAGTTGCTTGAGGTAGGCGATCGCCCGCTCGCCGACGCGGATCGGGCTGCTCCACACGAGGCCCGGTGGCTCGACGCCCATCAGGAGGAAGGTGGTGCCGATCGGCTGCTCGTCGAGCATGATCGTCTCGATCGGCTTGGCGTCTCCACCGGCATGGCCGGCGGCCGCGACCACGTCGCCCCCCTTGAGCACCTCGACCACCTCGAACTTGCCCTTGGGCAGCGGGCCGGTCGCGGCGGGCTCGAGCGCCGTGGCCGGCGGCGGCTCGACGAGCTTGGCGATCACGGCCGCCTCGCTCTGGGCGATCTCCTGGGTGAAGGTGAGCGACACGGCATCGCAGAAGGGGCAGGCCCGGGCGGAGGCCGCGGCCAGGAAGGCCCCCAGGCCGAGGAGCATCACCGCGAGCGAGCCGAGCGATCGGGAGGGTTTCATGCCTTCTATTGTAGCGGGGCCGGCGGCGGCCTTGGCCACCGATTTCCCCGAGTTTGGCACTCCTCCGTGGGTCGGAGTAGTCTCGCAGGCATGGCTTTCAAGACCAGGTTGATCGGTCGTTGGCTGGCCCTGCCGCTCGTCGGCGTCCACCTGCTCCTCGCGGGGGCTGCGGTGCCGCACTGTCACGAACGCGTGACGACAACCGGGGTGGAGCGGGCCGCCGATCACCATCACCCGCATCCCCATCGCCACCTGGCCTGGGGTGGACACAGCCACGCCGGCGACCGCCATGACGATCGGGCCGCCGGCCCGCCGCTCGCCCCCGTGGATCATGACGGCGACGCGATCTATCTGGCCGATGCCTTCCTCGTCGTCGGAGCAGGGACATTCGATGTCGCGTCGAGGGGAGCCATGCCCTGGGTCGCACTCCCACCGGAGAAGCCGTGCGGCGCGGTGGCCGGGGCGCGGCGACCCGGGCGATTCGTGAGGCCGCCTGGCGAGCGGCGGGGCATGCTCCACGAGCGCATGCCACACGTGCTCCGCGTGTGAGCGCGCGGATGCCGCTTCGTGCGCCGGCCCCGTAGCCTCGGCCACGGTGCCGCCTGGCACCTGCGTGGGCCGGCGTCCTCCTCGGCCCGCTGCGCCCCGCCCTGATTTCGCTCTGGTTATCTCGCTCCGTTTTCCGAGAAGCTCCGTCCGCCACCCGTTCGTGCAGGTGTTCCATGCTGCCGTCGTTGATTCGCTTCGTCCGCTGGCTCGTCATCGTCGGCTCGGCAGGGGCCGCGATCGCCGCCGTCGCCCTGCTCCGCGACCGGTGGCTGCCGCGCGCCGAGCCCGCAGCCCCGGCTCGGGCGGCGGGCGACGCCGATCACGTCACCGCACCGGAGCGGGATGTGCTCGAACTCAGTCCGCAGGCCCGCAAGAATCTCGGGATCGTGGCCCGGCCGGTGGCGCTCACCGACTACCGGCGCACGATCCTCGTGCCAGGCGAGATCGCCGACCGGCCCGGCATCTCCGATCGCGGCGTCACCTCGCCGGCCGTCGGGATCATCACGCAGGTTCACGCCTTTCCGGGCGACACCGTCCGTCCGGGCACGAAGCTCTTCACGCTCCGCCTGCTGAGCGAATACGTCCACACGGCGCAGGCGGAGCTCTTCAAGGCCGTCCGCGAGACGGAGCTCGAGCAGGAGAAGCGGACCCGGCTCGCCCAGATCGGCGAGGGCACGATCGCCGGCGCCCGGTTGATCGAGATCGACCAGCAGTTGCGGCGGCTCGCCGCCGAGATCACCAGTCGCCGGCAGGAACTGCTGGCGCGGGGATTGCTCCCGGAGCAGATCGCCGAGGTCGAGGCGGGTCGGTTCGTCTCGACCGTGGAAATCGTCGCCCCGCCCGCGATGGCTGGCGGCACGCCGGAGCAGGATCCTGTGTACGAGGTCCAGGAGCTCGAGGTGGACCTGGGGGCGCAGGTGCAGGCCGGCCAGCTGCTCGGCGTGCTGTCCGACCACCGGCTCTTGTACGCGGTGGGGCATGCCTTCAAGCGGGAAGCGCCCGCGCTCGAGCGGGCGGCCCAGCAGGGCTGGCCGGTCGAAATCGAGTTCGCCGAGGACGAACCCGACGCCTGGCCGCCGCTCGGGCAGACCTTCGAGATCCGGCATCTGGCCAACATGATCGACCGTGAGAGCCGCACGTTCGACTTCTTCGTGCCGCTCGTGAACCAGTCCCGCCGCTCCACCAAGGAGGCCGGGTCGTTCACGGTCTGGCGGTTCCGGCCCGGCCAGCGGGTGCGGCTCCACGTGCCGGTCGAGGAGCTGCGCGGCGTGATCGTGCTGCCGGCCGAGGCGGTCGTGCGGGAGGCCGCCGAGGCCTATGTGTTCCGGCAAAACGGCGACCTGTTCGACCGGCTTCCCGTGCACGTCCTCCACGAGGACCGCCGCAGCGTCGTCATCGCCAATGACGGCAGCGTGGCCCCGGGCTGGTACCTCGCCCAGGGATCGGCCGCCTCGCTCAACCGCGTG
>JBILOA010000367.1:0-3188 GCA_044374735.1 Pirellulales bacterium
ACGGCGGGGCGGCTTGGCGGCCGGCGGGGCGCGTCGGGCCGCGGCGGGCGTGCCGGCGGCGTGATGGCCGAAGAAGAAGGCCTCCGCAGGCCAGAGGTCCCCGCTCGGTGGCGGCAGGTCGGCCACGAGCAGCGGCTCCGGTGTGGGGGCGGGCTTCGGCTCGGGCTTGGGGCGGGGGGCCGGCTTCGGCTTCGGCTCGGGTTGCGGCAGCGCCGCGGGCTGGGGCAGAGCGACGGGCTCGCGCCGGCGGCCCCAGGTGATCGTGGGATCGCTCAGCGAGCGAACATGGGCCCCGGCCTCGTTGAACATCGTCGCCACGTGCGCGTGGCAGGTGAAGACGAGCATCTGCCGGTCGGAGCCCTGCTCGGCCAGAAACTCCACGATCGTGCGGGCCGCGGCCGTGGCGCGGGTGTCGTCGAAGTTGACGAGCGCGTCGTCCATCACGATCGGCAGCGTCACGTCGTGGCGGGCGAGGTCGCGGACGAGCGCGAGTCGCAGCGCCAGGAAGACCTGCTCCCGCGTGCCTCGACTGAGACGCTCCGGACGCCACACCTGGCCGTCCCGCTCGTGGATCTCCAGCCGCGCCTCGTCGACGGCGGTGGTGATCGAGTGGTAGCGGCCCTCGGTGAGCCGGGCGAGCCACCGCGAGGCCTCGCGCAGGACCGGCGGCTGGTGATCGCGGGCCACCGCCGCCCGCGTCTCCTCGAGCACCAGCCGGGCCCGCTCGAGCACCCGGCGCCGCTCCTGCTGCTCGGCCACGAGCTGCTCCACCGCCGCCAGTTCCGCCTGGAGCACCTCGTTGCCGCGGTCGGCCGCGGCGGCGTCGAGCCGCTTGGCGGCGGCCGCCCGACGGTCGCGGGCCTCGGCGAGCGCGGCCCGGTGACGGGCCGTGCGCTCGCACGCCTCGGCGAGCCGGCCCTCGAGCGGGATCGCTCCGGCTTCGGAAAGCCACTGCTCGAGCTCCGGCGGCTCGGTCGTGCGGCGGCGGGCGTCGTGCCAATCTCGATCGGCGGCCTCGGCGTCGAGCCGCAGCTGCTCGTATTCGGGGCGGCGGTCGACCTTGGCCAGAAACGCGGCCTCGTCCGCCACGCTCCAGCGGGCGTAGAACTCGCGCACGGCCCGCTCGGCCACCTTCACCTGCCGGAGCGTCTGCCGATGCCGGCGGCGGGCGTTCTCCAGCCGGCGGGTGAGCGAGGCGCGGCGGCGGATGATGGCCCGGTCGGCGTCGAGCCGCTCCTTGAGCAGCCGCAGGTGTTCCAGCGGCGTCGACTCCGGCACCAGCTCGCACTCGACGAGCAGCTCGTCGATCCGGCGGCCGGCGGCGGCCAGTTCCTCCCGCTTGTGCCGGGCTTCCTCGGAGAGCCGGCGCCGGTCGTCGTCGAGGGTGAGCAGCGTGTGGCGATGGGCCGCGATCTGCCGCACCTCGCGCGGGGAGAGGTTGGTAGGCAGGCCGCGCTGCTCGAGCGCCTTCCGCCAGCGGCTCCGGGCCGTGGCCCGTTCCTCGGCGGCCTGTTTGACCGCGAGCTCGGCGGCGGCGACCCGGTCGGCCAGGAGGTGCACCGAGCCCTCGCGGCTGGCGAGCTCCTCGAGCCGGTCGAGCTCGGCCTGAGCCGCGGCCAGCCGCCGGTCGAGGCCGGTCGCCGCCTCGGCACCGAGCCGGCCGTCGAGCAGGCCGCACTGGGCCGCCAGGTCGTCCCGCTGCTTCTTCACCATCTCGTGCTGCCGCCGCGCCGCCTCGAGGCGGGTGGAGGCGTTGCGGTCGAGCGACCAGGTGGTCACCGAGGCCACGCCGGCGCCGAGCGCGCCGAGCGCCGCCATGGCGTAGGCGAGCGAGCCGGTCACCTCGCGGGGCAGGAGCGACCCCGACAGCAGCATCCCCGTGCCGACCACGAACAGGCCGCCGAGCGCCACGAGCAACGGCACCGGGATCAGCTGGGCGTCGAGCCCCTCGGCCAGATCGCGTTCGAGCCGCTCGATCGTGCGGTCGAGGTCGGCGAGCTGGTCGCCGGCCGTCATCCGCTTGCGCAGCGAGGCCACCTTCTCGGCCGCCTGGTCGATCGCGGCCTGCACCGTGACGCCGCCGAGGCCCCGCTCGGCTCCGGTGACCGTGCCGCGGGTGGTGCCCAGCGACCGCCTGGCCTCCGTGAGTTCCTTCTTGGCGGCGGCGAGTTGCCGGGAGGCCCGGCTGCAGGCGCGGGCCCGGCTGCGGAGCGGACTGAAGGAGAGCGCAAAGCCCTCCGGGAGCAGCACCTCCGGCAGCGTGTCGACGTCGATGTCGGCCGGCAGCGTGACCGGCACGAGCCGCGACAGGCCGGCGATCCCCACCTGCTCGCCGAACCGCCGAGCCGCCAGCCGGGCGTGGCTCTCGGCCCGGGCCACGTCGGCGGCCACCCGTTCCAGCCGCGGCTCCTCGTCGGCGAGCGCCGCGATCGCCGCCCGCTTCGACCAGACGATCGACTCCGGCGGCAGGTCGCGGAGTTGGCGGGCATACTTCCCGCGAAACTTCTTGCGGCCCTTGGCCAGCCGCTGGGCCTTGTGAAGCTTCCTCGCCGCGGCCCGCCAGGCGTCGCGGTCGGCATGCACCAGCGGAATGCTCTCGAGCGCCGCGAGCCGTTCGGCCGTGTGCTTCCAGGCGAGGGAGAGCGGCTCGATCGCGATCACACCGCGGACCACCCCCTCGGCCTTCTCGGCCCGCTCGATGCGGCCGAGCAGCGCGGCGATCTCGGCGTCGAGATGGGCCAGTTCACTCCACAGCCCCCCGGCCACGAGCGCCGGCGCGGCCGAGCCCGCGAGCCGTTCGAGCAGCGCGGCGCGGCGGGCCTTGAGGGCCGTCAGCGGCGAGACGTCGGGGTCGGTGGAGTCGAGCCGCGCGAGCGCCGTCTTCAGGTGGGTGAGCACCCGGGCCACGTGCGAGCGGTCGAGGCCGCTGGCCAGTTCGTAGAGGCGGCTGCCGCAGCCCTCGGGCTCGAGCGTCCGCAGTTCGTGGAGTTCGTCGAGTCCGAAAGCCATCACGTTGGTGAAGGTGGTCTCGTCGATCCCGCCGACGACGTCCTGGAGGTAGTAGCGGTGCCGTGCGCCGGCCGCATCGGCGTGCCGGGGGTCGACGTCGTCGATCGCGATCAGGTCGCCTTCGTCGCCACCGAGGCCGATCACGTCATCGGCATACGATTCCTGGGTCAGCCCGGCGA
>JBILOA010000368.1:0-3183 GCA_044374735.1 Pirellulales bacterium
GAGGCGCTGGGCGGATGACGATCGCCGCCCCCGGCGACCCATGCCGTTGGACTTTGCGGTCGTCTCCGTATAACGGAAGGCATTCCCAGGCCTCACGATGCGCATCCTTCCTGTCACCGCCGCCGCCGAGGCTCCGGCCGCCGAGGCCGACATCGTGCTCGTGCCCGGGCGGGCGGCGTTCCTGCCGGCGACCGGCACGCTGCTGGTGGCCGACCTCCACCTCGGCAAGGCGGCCACGTTTCGCAGCCAGGGCATCCCCGTGCCCGAGGGCTCGGCGCAAAAAGACCTCGCGCGGCTGACGCTGCTCGTGGCCGCGACCCGGGCCCGGCGGCTGATCGTGCTCGGCGACCTTTTTCACGCCAAAAGCGGCTGCACCGACGAGGTGTTTGCCGAGTTCAGCGCCGCGCGTGGAGGATTTTCCGACACCGAGGTGCTGCTCGTGGCGGGCAACCACGACCGGTCGGTCGGCCGCCTGCCGGCGGGCCTGGGCATCGACTCCGTCCTCCGGACCCACGACGAGCCGCCATTTCACTTCGTCCACGAGCCGGGCACGCCGCTGCCGGAACCCGACCGCGACGAGCCGTTCACGATCGCCGGCCACCTGCATCCCGTCGTCGCACTGGCCTCGCCGTCGGGCGACCGATTCACCGACCGCTGCTTCGTGGCCGAGCCGGGGCTCCTGGTGATGCCGGCCTTCGGCTCGTTCACCGGCGGCCACCGGGTGAGCCCGACCGACCGCGCCCGCGTCTGGATCGCCCGCGACGACGGCGTCGTGGACGTGAGCCGGCTGGTGCACCTCGCCCGCTGACGGGGATCACGCCGCGGCGAACCGCTTCGCGACCTCGTCCCAGTTGACCACCTTCCACCAGGCCTTGATGTAGTCGGGCCGGCGGTTCTGGTAGTTGAGGTAGTAGGCGTGTTCCCAGACATCGAGGCCCAACAGCGGCGTCTTGCCCTGCGAGATCGGCGAGTCTTGATTGGCCGTGGCCAGGATCTCGAGGCCGTCGGGCCCCGCGGCGAGCCAGGCCCAGCCGCTGCCGAACTGCCCCGCCGCCGCGGCGCCGAACAGCTCCTGGAACTTCTCCACCGAGCCGAACTTCGCCGCGAGCGCGTCGGCGAGTTTGCCGGCGGCCGCATCACCGTCCAGAAGAGCGTGTGGTTGGCGTGACCGCCGCCCTGGTTGCGGACCGCCGTCCGCACGGCCTCGGGGATCGCGGACAGGTTCGCGAGCAGTTGCTCGACCGTCTTGCCGGCCAGCGACGGCTCGGCGGCGACGGCGGCGTTGAGCTTGTCGATGTAGGCCTGATGGTGCTTCGTATGGTGGATGACCATCGTCTTCGTGTCGATGACCGGCTCGAGCGCATCGGAGGCGTAGGGCAGCGGCGGGAGCGTGAAGGCCGCGTCGGCCGCCAGCAGGGGCGAGCCACGGCCGACGACGGCGGCGCCGCTCAGGGCGAGGCCGGCGCGGAGGAAGCTGCGACGACTGGGACACGGGCGGAGCGAGGCGTTCATCGGGCGGGTTCTCCTCGGAAAACGAAGGCGGCGAGACGCGAACGATGCGGACGAATCGGCGTCATGGTAGCACGGTCGCCGCCCGGAAGCCGACGGAGAGCCGCTCGAGCACGTCGCGGGCCGTCAGGGAGATCTGACCGAGATCCGCGGCGGCGGCATCGCCGGCGGCCCCGTGCACCCAGACCGCGAGCCGGGCGGCCGCGAACGGCTCCATCCCCTGGGCGAGCAGCGCCGCGACCACGCCGGTGAGCACGTCGCCGGTGCCGGCCGTGGCCATGCCGGCGTTGCCCGTCTCGTTGACCGCCTCCTGGCCGGCTCCCACGATGAGCGTGCCGGCCCCCTTGAGCACGACCACGGCATCCGTCTCCGCGGCGAACCCGCGGGCGAGTCGGGAGAGCTCGTCGCGATCGGTGGCTGCTGGCCCGGACGGATCGCGCCCAATGAGGCGGAGCATCTCGCCGGCGTGCGGTGTGATCAGCCGCGGCCCGGCATGAACCCGCCGTGCGGCAGGGTCCAGCAGGCTGATCGCCCATAGGGCGTCGGCATCGAATACGGCAGGAAGAGCCGCCTCGCGCCAGAGCGTCGCCACGAGCGCCGCCACCTCGCCCGACCGCCCCAGCCCCGGGCCAATCGCAAGCGCCGACGCCCGGCCGATCGCCTGGATGATCCCGCCGGCGGCGGCCGCGGCGAACGTGCCCTCGCCCGTCGCCGGAAGCCCGCGGGTCATGACGCAGGGATCGAATCCGGCCGTCATCGCCACGACCGGCTCGGGCACGACCGCCTCGACCAGGCCGGCACCGCTCTTGAGCGCCGCCGAGGCCGCCAGCGCGGGTGCGCCCGCCATGCCACTGGAGCCGCCGACGACGAGCACGCGGCCGAAGTCCCGCTTGCTCGCGGCCTGCGGCCGGGGGGGCGGGGGTGGCAGATCGCGCGGAGGCGTGGCTGGCGAAGTCGTCATGATGGGAGTCGCGACGGCTTCGGTAGGCGTGTCCACGGCCGCGGGGCCGCGTGCGGCGACCGGCCGCCAGCCCGCCCGAAACCCCGTCGTACCTTGACCGAAACCTCCCGCGACCGCTACCCTCCCCCGAGTTTGCCGATGTTTTTCGGCCGCCCGGACGGCCACCCAGGAGACATTCCACCCTCATGTGTGCCGCACCGACCCGGGCCGACATCTTCGACGTCAAGAAGGTCCGCCAGCTCATCGAGCTGATGAAGGAACACGATCTGTCGGAGCTCGACCTGCGGCAGGCCGACCACCGGGTCAAGATCCGCCGCGGGGGCGACGTGGTCGCCTACACCGGGCCGGTCCAGGCTGCCCCGGCCCTGCCGGCGGCCGCTCCGGCGTCCCCCGCCGCGGCCGCTCCGGCCGCCGCCGCTGATTCCCGGATGCTCGTGATCAAGAGTCCGATGGTCGGCACCTTCTACAAGGCCTCCGGCCCCGATTCCCCGCCGTTCATCAAGGTGGGCGACCGGATCGGACCGGAGAAGACCGTCTGCATCATCGAGGCGATGAAAGTCTTCAACGAGATCCCCGCGGGCGTCTCCGGGCAGGTCGTGGCGATCCTCGTCGAGAACGGTGCCCCCGTCGAGTTCGGCCAGCCGCTCATCAAGGTCGAGCCCGACGCCTGAGCCTCGCCCGGCCCGCACCCCCGGCCCGGCTCGCGTTTCCGG
>JBILOA010000370.1:0-3180 GCA_044374735.1 Pirellulales bacterium
CACTCGCGATCTCCTGCGGGCTGCCCTCGCCAGGCATGCGGCCGGCACGGCGGTCTGGCTCTACGGATCGCTCGTCAAACCGGGGCGGTTTCACGAGTGGTCCGACGTGGACCTCGCCTTCGAGTCGCTCCCACCCGGCATGAGCCTGGAATACCTCCAGAGCCTGCTCTCCGCGGACGTCGGCCGCGAGGTCGATGTCTGCCTCGTGGATCGCACGCGATTGCGGGCTACCATCGAACGCGAGGGCGAGCGATGGATCGGATAGCGCTGCAGATTCCCGAGGACGGCTGGGAGCATGACGCCCGCGTCGTCGCTGAGTTCGACGGGTGGTGTAAGACGTTCCTCGCAACCGTCCGCGATCGCTATCGGGATGAACTCGGGCCTCCGTGATTGACCGGCTGATGGTGCCAGCCGTTCTTCATCGGCAAGACCGGCGTTCGGCGGCTGCAGCGGGAGACTCCGGCCTACTGGCTCCGCGGCCACCAGACGCGGCCGGGGGTGGTGGTGCGGACGCGGTAGAGCGTGCCGCCGGCGGTGATGAAGAGATCGCGGCCGTCGGGGCCGCCGAAGCCGCAGTTGGTGACCTCGTCGGTGGGTACCGGCAGGAACTGGAGCAGCCCGCCATCCTCCGGGTCGAAGACGTAGATGCCCCCCGGGCGGCTCGTGTCGGGCTCGAACGGCACCTGCGGCTTGGTGGTGCCACCCGCCACGTAGAGCCGGCCTTCCCGGTCCTGCTTGATGCCGTCGGGCCCGCGGCCCGCCTGCCAGTCGTAGAGGACCTTCCGCGAGCCCGGCTCGACCGTGCCGTCGTCGCGGAGGGCGAACCTGAGCAGCTTGCGGGAGCCGCCGTGGCGGTCGTTGCAGTTGTCGGCCACGAACAGGAACCGGTCGTCGGCCGACACCAGCACCCCGTTGGCCCGCTCGACGTCGTCGTTGCCGAGCACCCGCTGCACCCTGCCGGGGGCGTCGATCCGGTAGACCCCTTCGATCGACCGGCCGTCGGCCGATCGCTGACGGATGTTCTCTGGCCCGCCGTAGCAGGCGTCGCTGAAGTAGATCCGCCCCTTGGAATCGAGGGCCAGATCGTTGGGCTGGTTGTAGGGATGGCCGTCGTAGGAATCGGTGAGCACCTCGAGCGTGCCGTCGCGGCTGGTGCGGGTGATTCGCCGCCGCTTCGGCTCACAGGCGAGCAGCCGGCCCTCTGGATCGAAGAGCAGCCCGTTGGTGCCGGCGTCTTCGCGAAACACCGTCTGCCGGCCGTCAAGCGACCGGCGATTGATCTGGCCGTTCCCGGAGGAGAGCAGGCCCCACTCGGGATCCCAGGCCGGCCCCTCACCGCCCGTGCCCGTGGCCGCAAGCACCTCCGGCGTGGCTCCGCGAGGAAACGCCACGCCATTGTCGGTGACGCTCTCCAGATCGACGGCGACGAACAGGCACGTCGCAGCGGCCAGAAGAGTCACAAGCTCGAACACGCGCGGCATCGAGTGCTCCTTATGATGCTTCTGCGAAAAAGTCGGCGAACACGCACGGCCGACGCCTGCTAGCCGGGTCGCAGGCCCGGCGGTAGTCTCCTCCCATGCCTGCCTCGCGACAACCCGCTTTGATCGGCCTCGACTGGGGCACATCGTCGCTGCGCGGGTATCTCTTCGCCGGGGACGGGGGCGTGATCGAAGCCGTCACGCAGCCGTGGGGCATTCAACATCTGCCCGCGGGGGGCTTCCCGGCGGCGTTTCGGGGCTTGGTCGGAGCATGGCGGCAGCAGTGGCCCGACCTGCCGGTGCTGGCGGCGGGCATGGTGGGCAGCCGTCAGGGCTGGCGGGAGGTGCCGTATGTGGATTGCCCGGCCGATGTGGGGAGAATTGCCCGGGGGCTGCTGGCGTTCGACTCCGAGGCGGGCCGCATCTATCTCGTGCCCGGCGTGATCGAGCGCGGGCCGCTGCCGAACGTGCTGCGGGGCGAGGAGACGCA
Source organism: Pirellulales bacterium (assembly GCA_044374735.1). Lineage (GTDB taxonomy): Bacteria > Planctomycetota > Planctomycetia > Pirellulales > UBA1268 > QWPN01. The sequence continues at coordinate 1,969 of JBILOA010000370.1, forward strand.
GGTCGTGGGGGCACTCGCCCGCGCACCGGCGCTCGCCGCCGACTCGCTCGTGGTGCTGCCGGGCACGCATGCGAAGTGGGTGCAGGTTCGTGACGGGCGGATCATCGGGTTCGAGACGTTCATGACGGGCGAGTTGTTCGCCGTGCTGCGGGAACACTCGCTGCTCGGCAGGCCCGCCCGCGAGGCCGCGGCCGCCGCGATCGATGCCGCCGCCAGGGAGGCCGCGTTTGCCCGAGGCCTGGCCGTCGCCCGCGACAGCGGCCCCGCGGGGATCGCCGGCCGGCTGTTCACAACCCGCAGCCTGTATCTCACCGGTGAACTGCCGCCGGCCGCCACGCTCGACTACCTCTCCGGCCTGCTCGTCGGGGAAGAGATCAGAAGCGCCAGTGCGGGGCATCGGACTGCCAGTCAGGAGGTGGGGCCGGGGGGCCGGCCCCTGCCGCCGATCGTGCTCATCGGCGAGCCGCTGCTCTGCGAACGGTATCGAGAGGCGTTTGCGGCGTTCGGCGTGACCGAGGTGGATGTGGTCGGCGACAGTGCAGCGGCCGGCCTGTGGCAGGTTGCCAGGGAGGCTGGGCTCGTGTCTGCTGACTCCGATTCGTCAGGGAACACCACGCATGGCTGACCACCGCGCCGTCGATCCCCACTTTATGAGCCTGCCGCTGATCGCGATTCTTCGCGGCGTCACGCCGACCGAGGCCGTGCCGATCGGAGAAACGCTTCTCGATGCCGGCTTCCGCGTGATCGAGGTGCCGCTGAACTCGCCTGAGCCGCTCGAGAGCATCCGCCGGCTGGCTGCCGCTCTCGGCGACCGGTGCCGGATCGGGGCCGGCACGGTGCTCTCGCCGCACCAGGTGGCCGACGTCGCCCGCGCAGGCGGCACGCTCGTCGTCTCGCCCAATGCGAATCCCGCCGTGATCCGGGCCACCAAGGCCGCCGGCCTCTGGAGCGCGCCGGGCGTCGCCACGCCGACGGAGGGTTTTGCCGCCCTCGACGCCGGCGCCGACATGCTCAAGCTCTTTCCCGCGGAGCAGATCGGGCCAAGCGTGGTCAAGGCCTGGCGGGCGGTGTTTCCCCGGGACGTGCCGCTCGTGCCGGTCGGCGGCGTGACTCCCGAAACCATGGCTGCGTTTGTAGCCGCGGGCGCCAGTGGCTTTGGCCTCGGCTCGGCGCTCTACAAGCCCGACAACTCTGCCGCCGACGTGCGTCGGG
>JBILOA010000369.1:0-3180 GCA_044374735.1 Pirellulales bacterium
TCCGGGCGAGGGCGGCTCGGTGGCACCGACCAGCCCGAGGCAGCCCGCCATCCCGAGCGCCAGCACGGCCCGCCGCACTCCGCTCATGGCTCCACCACGCTCATGGCTCCACCACGATCTTGCCGGCGAGTTCACCGGAGCCGCCCACCGTTGCCGCCTCCTGGAGCGCGTGGGCCTCGGCGACGTGGGCCAGCGTGACGACGCGGTCAACCGGCGCCCGCAGCCGACCGCGAGCCAGCCAGCGATTGATGTCGACCGCCGCCGCGGCCTGCTGGTGCGGGTCGGCCTTGAACATCACAAACCCCAACAGCCGGCAGCCCTTCACGTAGAAGGGTCCGACGGGGAGCGGCGACCGGGCCTCGCGGCCCGCCATCAGCACCATCCGTCCGCGTTCGGCGAGCATCGCGATCGCCGTCTCGAAATCAGGCTCGCGGCGGGTCTCCCAGTGCACGTCGACGCCGCCCGGCGCCGCCTCCAGCACCGCGGCGGCGAGATCCTCGCGGCGATAGTCGAGCACGACGTCGGCGCCGAAGTCCTGCACCCGCTGCCGCTTCTCGGGCGTGCCGGCGGTCGCGATCACGCGGCCACCGAGCGCCTTGGCGATCTGCACGACTGCCGAGCCCACACCCCCGGAGCCGCCGCTGACGAAGATCGTCTCGCCCGGCTGGAGCGCGGCGTGGCTCACGAGTCCGAGGTGGGCCGTGATGCCCACCAGTGCAGCGGCGGCCGCCTCGCGGTCGGTGACGCCGTCTGGGGTCGGGTAGAGCCACTGTTCGTCCACCGCGGCCAGTTCGGCACAGGTTCCCTGGCGGCCCAGCAGGCCCTGGTTCGAGCCCCAGACCCGCATCCCCGGCCGCAGACGGTCGACCTCCGCTCCCACCGCCACCACTTCGCCTGCCAGATCGCAGCCCACGACGAAGGGAAACCGGAGCGGCATCGCGACCGTGCCGGCCCGCACGTAAGTATCGATCGGATTGATCGCGGCGGCCCGCACGCGGACGAGGGCCTGCCGCGGGCCGGGGACCGGATCGGGCAGATCGCCATATCGGATCGTGTCGGGCGGGCCGGTGCGGGTGATGAAGGCGGCTTTCATGGCACCGTCTCCCCCGACGGCGTTCCGGCGGCGGAACGCGGCCGGGCGACGAGCCACCCCAGGCCACCGGCGGCGGCCGCGATCGCGCCGATGGCGGCGACGGTCCAGAGCACCGCGGCGATCCTGCCGGCAGCCGTGGTCGCCTGCTGCAGTCGCAACTCCTCTGGCAACGTGCCGCGATCGACGCCCGAGGCCCGCATGGCCTGCCACGCCCGGTAAGCCGTGGCCGCGTCGACCGATTCGACCGCTGCGCGAATGAGCGCGTCGTCGGGGAGCGCGGGCCGCGGGCCGGCCAGGCGGTGCGGCACGAGCCACGCCGCGACGGCGGCCATGGTGGCCACGCAGAGCCCGACCACGAGCCAGCCCTGCGCAGGGTGCCAGCGCCGGGCCGGCGGATTGCCTGTGGCATCCACCACGGCTTCAAGATCGCGCAGCCTCGGCACCGCGACCATGCCGCCACACCCGCGACACACCACCTGCCCGCCTGCCTGCCCCGGACCGACGATCGCCTCGCGACCGCATGCGCAGACGACCCGATAACGGCTGGAGGAGGCGGTCATCCCAGTTCGGGTTCGGGCTCGGGCTCTGCCGCACGGAGGTCGGGAACGCGGCCGGGGGCCGGCAGAGATTCTCCTGCCGGAGCGTTTTACCATTTCCGGTGCGGAACCCAGAAAAAAACCAGGTTTCCGTCAAAAAAAAACTGGCCTTCCGGAACCAGCAGCGGCATAATGTTTCGTCCCCCGGAGAGCCCCCTTCATGCCGGCGAGTCGCCTGCATTCTTCCTGGCTTGCCCAGCTTTCGGGGGCGCTCGAGGCTTGGGCAAGTTGCTCGTGCCTGGCGACCCGGTCCAGGGCCTCACGGCCGCTCTCCCACGGGGTCTCCGCGTGCCGCTGGACTTGCCCGCGCCTTGAATCACACTGTCGGCACCCCGAATGATGGACCGGTGCCGCCCCACCGCTTGCCGGCCTTCGCCGGCTCTTGGAATGGTCTGACCGAAGGAATCGCCAAGGAGCCCTGAGTTGTACGATTCGCTGCTGGATGAACTCGAGGACGATGTCGTCTCCAATCCCCAGGAGGTGGAGGAGCTGACGGAGAAGGTCGTCGACGCCGAGGAGGCCGATGCCGAGCTGCTCGCCGACGAGACGGACGTGACGGTCATCGCCGAGACCGACGTCGAGGCCGAGGCGGAGGTCGAGGCGGACTCTTCGGGTGACGGCGACGACACGTTCGTGGAGCAGGTCGAAAACTGGTCCGACGACCCCGTCCGCATGTATCTGACGCAGATGGGCGAGATCCCCCTGCTGACGCGCGCCCAGGAAATCTCGCTGGCCCGGCAGATCGAGACGACCCGGGCCCAGTTCCGCGGCAAACTGCTGGAGTGCGAGTACGTGGCCCAGCAGGCCTTCCGGGTGCTGTACCGCGTCCATCGTGGCGAGCTGCCCTTCGATCGCACCGTCCAGGTCTCCGTCACCGACCGGCTGGAGAAGGAGCAGATCCTCGGCCGACTGCCCCACAACCTCAAGACGCTCGAGGTGCTGCTCAAGCAGAACAAGGCCGACTACCGGATCGCCCTCTCGAAGAAGCAGCGGATGGCCGATCGGCGGGAGGCGTGGGCCCGACTCGGACGCCGCCGCACGCGGGTGGTGCGGCTGATCGAGGAACTCGGCCTGCGGACCCAGCGGATCGAGGCGATGATCCCGATGCTCGAGGGCTTCGTGGATCGGATCCGGGAGCTGAAGAGCAAGATCGACGCCCACAAGCGGTCGAAGCAGCCCCCGTCCGCCCGGCAGAAGCTCGTCGACGAGTATCGCGGGATCCTCAAGAGCTGCCAGGAGACGCCCCGCAGCCTCAAGCGGCGGATGGACGAGATCCGGGGCATCTTCGCCAAGTATCAGCAGGCCAAGCGAGGCCTGTCGGAGGGCAACCTCCGGCTCGTCGTCTCGATCGCCAAGAAATACCGCAACCGCGGCCTCTCGTTCCTCGACCTGATCCAGGAGGGCAACGCCGGCCTGATGCGGGCGGTCGACAAGTTCGAATACCGCCGCGGCTTCAAGTTCTGCACCTACGCCACCTGGTGGATCCGGCAG
>JBILOA010000371.1:0-3171 GCA_044374735.1 Pirellulales bacterium
CGCCGAGTTCGATGATCGCCCGCACGATGGCGGCCGCGTCGGCCGGCACGTTGGCGGTCTGATCGGACTGCCCCGGGACGAATCGGCTCACCGTGGCCTCCGGGCCGTCGACGACGATCACGATCGAGCGGCCGGCCTCGGCCCTCAGCCCCCGGCTGACCTGATGCTCGGCGCCGAAGAACACGAGTTCCGGGCGATCGCGGCGGGTGGAATGGATCAGTGGCGGCCCGTCGACATCGAGCACGTGCAGGCGACAGGCGTCGCCGAGCTGCTCGCCACGAACGATGGGCATGCCGGGATCGAGCCGCTGCAGGGCCCGAAACGCGCCGTACCGCGTCTCGGCGCTGCGGCTGGTGAGCAGCTCTTCCAGGGCGTCGATGCCGCGGGCGTCGTCGAGCACCGAGAGCGCCGCGAGCGCCGCCGGACGGGCGCTCCGCAGGGTGCGGGCCGCCTCGGCCAGATGGGTGGCGGCCAGCGATTCACCGAGATAGGCGAGCGCCTCGGCGGCGGCGAAGCGGATCTCGTCGTCGTCGCTCTCGAGCGCCTCGCGGAGCGTGGGGATGGCATCCTTGCCGATCGCCTCGAGCCGAAGGGCCGCGGCGGGAGCCGTGACCGGGTCGGCGAGCTGTCGGGACAGCAGTTGCATCCGGGCATGCCGGCCCTCGGGGGGCTCGATCACGGCCACGCACTGCACCACGCGGACATACCGGCCGAGATTGTGGCGATACAGGTGGGGCACCTGAAGCTCGATGTAGCGGTCGGTCTTGGGATTGGCGACACCCCGCTTCACCCCCTTGATCACGGTGTTGAAGCGGCGGTTGATCCAGTCGCCGAGCCGCTTCGACATCGCGAACGAGCGGTGCTCGGCCGCGATGATCAGGCCGAGTTCGCGGTCGGCGAGCGAGACGCCGGCGCCGGGCACGAGGGCCCGCAGGCCCGACTTCGAGTCGAGCGTGCCGCTGGAGACGGGATCGACCAGCAACAGCCCCTCGGCGACGCCCAGCTCGTGGCCGTCGCGGATCACGTTGCCGACGACGGCCTTCTCGGCCAGTCGGGTCTCCATCAGCCAGCCGCCCGCCAGACTCGTGGTGTCGTGGTTGGCGGGCACCTCGACGGCGATGTCGAACCGGTCGCCCTTGCGGCAGCCGGGCGGAAGAAAGCCGTGCACCCAGACCAGTGCCGTGCTCTGCGAGGCCAGCAACGAGTTGGGCTCGATCACGCCCCGAGCCTGCATCGCCGCCAGCAGGGCGGCCCGCTGCGGCCCCGGCGGGGGATCGCTGCCGGTATCGGCCAGCCCTGTGACGAGCGCCGGGCCTTCGATCCGCTTGGGCGCCAGCCCCCAGGGGGCCGTGTAATCACCGACGAGCTTGGTGCCCTCCTCGAGCTGGGCCAACGCTTCGATCTCGGGGCTCTGACTGCGGATCGCCGGGCCGGCGCAGCCGGCGGCGGTGACGACCGCCGTCATGAGCGACCAGACAGCCCACGAGACGCGGGACATGGGTGCGTGGACCATGCTTCGGTCCTTCCGGTGGGAAGCTCCGCGGGGCGTTGCCCGTCCGGCACGCGCCGGCCGGAAACAGGGGCGGGAGGGTAGGAGCCGTCGGCGCCGCCGGTCAAGGGTGCTTTGAGCAGTGAAACCCGGCGGATTCGCGGTGGGGATGTCGCCTTGGCGGCCGTGCACGGCCCTGCTACGGTTCGCCCGCCGCGGGGCCGATTCGGTCCCGGGGCATGGGTATCGCACGAGGCCGGGAGAATCGTTCGTGACGGCGTTCGAACCAAGCGGGCTGGGCATTCACGTCCGGTGGATGATCCGGCGGGACATGTCCGAAGTGGCGACCATCGAGCGGGAAGCGTTCGAGTTTCCCTGGTCCGAGGAGGACTTCACCCGCTGCCTACGGCAACGGAACTGCATCGGCATGGTGGCCGAGATGGCCGACTCGGTCGTCGCCTTCATGATCTACGAGCTGCACCGCTCGAAGCTCCACGTCCTCAACTTCGCCGTCCTGCGGTCGCATCGCCGGCTGGGGATCGGCACGCGAATGATGGACAAGCTGGTCGGCAAGCTGACGCCCGAGCGGCGCGGCCGGATCGTGCTGGAAGTGCGGGAGACCAACCTGCCTGCGCAGCTCTTTTTTCGCTCGCTCGGGTTTCGCGCCACCTCCGTCCTCAAGGACTTCTACCAGGACTCGACCGAGGATGCGTACCTGATGCAGTTTCATGCCGATCCGCTTCCGGTGGAGCGGCGAATGGCCGGCTGACGGCGCGGGTCTGGCGGTGGAGCGCTGCGAGCGACTGCCGGGGTGAGTCGCCGTGGGCGAACAGCGTGCACACGGGGCTGCCGGCCGGGAGCGTCTGCAGCGGCGCGGGAATGTCGGCCACCAGCGGCCAGCCGTCGTGCGGCCCGCCGGCCGCGACGCGGATCGCCGCGAGCGACGCGTCGTCGATCCGGAGGTCGCGCGGGGCGAACAGGATCGCCTTCGACCACGTTCCTCGCCGCGGTCGCGTCTGGACCGGGGGCGGCGCCGGGAAACCGCAGGCGGCCATGTGCGCGGCGGCCAGCGACAGCCCGGAGGCCCGCTCGATGAGTTCCATCGATGCCGTCGGGCGGGGATTGACCTCGATCACGTGCACCCGGTCGCCCCGGTCGATGACGAGGTCCACGCCCACGAGCCCGGCCACGCCGAGGCGCTCGACGAGCACCCTGCCCAGTCGCCCGAGTTGGTCGCGGACCGTGGCGGCGAGCGCCTCCACGGCGACGTCGACGCTCCCGCAGAAGGCGAAGGGCTGCGCGTGGCACCAGCGTCGACCCAGCAACTGCCGACTCGTCCCGAGCAGGCGGCCGGAGCCGGCTGCCACGAGGTAGGTGGCCGACCACGGACGGCCCCGCACCCGTCGCTGCCAGATCCGGTCCGCGGCCTGCGTTGGCCCGGCGTCAACGCCGCGCCAGACCGCGATGCCGTGGCCTCCGGCGGAGCGGAGCGGCTTCGTCAGCCACGAGCCATCGTGGGGCACACCGGCCGGACCACGACGGGTCTCGGGAAAGTCGAGGCCCGCCGCGCGGACGGCCGCGGCCAGCGCGTCGGGATCGCGGACGGCCGCGACCGCACCGGGCTGGCAGCCCGCGAGCGGCCGCGCGCCGCTGATGGCCTCGATCACGTGGGGATGGTTCTC
>JBILOA010000022.1:0-10497 GCA_044374735.1 Pirellulales bacterium
GCAGTTGCGGGCCCTGATCGCCAGCACCTCTCGGTCGGAACCCACTCCGGCGCTGCCCGCCAGGTCGCCGCGGGCCCCGGCCAGGGCCGCGGCGAGCCGTGTGTTCGCGGCCGACGCGCCGTCCAAGGGGGTGGCCGCGGGCCGCGGGCGGGGGCCGAGTATCGAGATGCCTGGCGATGCCGATTCGGCTGACGACCGCAACTTCCGGAACTTCTGACGGCGGACAGCGGGGTGATGGCGGGCCGCTTATGGGTTCCGCTTGCCCTTGCCGGTTTCCTTGCCGTTGCCCTGTTTTGTCGGCGGCGCCCAGTCGGCCGGCTTGGGATGAGCGACCTGGAGCGCTGCCGTGTCGCCGCTGCGTCGCATCTCGCTCGCGAGGCGCGATGCCAGTTCGGCGACCTTGGCAGCGTGTTCTGGCCGGCCGGCGAGGTTCGTCGCCTCGTGGGGATCGGCCCGCAGGTCGAACAGCTGGGTGCGGTCCACCTGCGGATAGCGGATCAGCTTCCAGCGGGCGTCGCACACGGCCCGCTGCACGTCGCGGTAGGCGAACATCAGGCTGTCACGGCCGGGCTTCGTCGGGTCACGCACGCAGCCCTCGAGGTTCAGGCCCTCGCTGCCCTCCGGTCCGGCCACGCCGCACATGCCGCCGAGCGTGGGCAGCAGGTCGAACAGGTAGAGCAGCGCCTCGCTCCGCTCGTTGGCCGGGATGCCGGGCCCGCTGATCAGCAGCGGCACGCGCACGGAGTCGAACTCGTAGAGATTCTGCTTGCCGACGAGCCCGTGGCTGCCCCGCGCCACGCCGCTGTCGGCGCTGAACACGACGATCGTGTTGCGGGCGTGGGGCGACGCCTCCAACGCATCGAGGACACGGCCGATCTGGGCGTCGAGGTACGAGATGTAGCGGTAGTAGTCGGCCAGCATTGCCCGGACCTGCTCCGGCGTGCGGGGCCACGGCAGCAGGTGCTCGTCGCGGATCGTCATCTCGCCGTTGTCCCACGGATGCAGCGGCAGGTAGCTCGGCGGCAGTGGGATGGCCGCGGGATCGTACCGCACGGGGAAGTCATCGGGCACCACGTGCGGATCGTGCGGCGCGTCGAACGGCACGTAGGCGAAGAACGGCCCCTGCTCGTGCTGCTTGAGGAAACGGATCGTCTCGTCGGCGAACACCGCGCAGGCGTGCTGCTCGACCGCCCGGGGCGGCCCCAGCTTGCCGGCGACGAGATCGCTCACCTTGGCGTGCAGGGGGTTGGTCATGCCGCCCATGAACATGGATCGCGCCAGCTGGAAGCTGCGGACGAGCATCGCTTCGGAGTTGTGCCACTTGCCGCTGACGAAGGTGGTGTAGCCGGCCCGCCCGAAGGCCTCCGGCCACGTCGCCTCGTTCGCCCGCTTGCCCTCGATCGAAAACAGGCTCCGCCCCGTCAGAAGCATCGCCCGCGACGGCACGCACGTGGCCGGGTTGAACGCGCCCTGCATGGCGGCGCGGTCGAACGCCACGCCCCGGCGCACGAGCCGGTCGAGATTCGGCGTCTTGATGACCGGGTTGCCGAGGGCCGCGATCGTGTCGGCCCGCTGGTCGTCGGCGAACAGGATCAGCACGTTCGGCCGCGCCGTCGGGGGCGGATCGGCCGCGAGCAGCGGCCCCGCTATCGCCAGGGCGACGAGCACGCACGCGAGTGACTGTCTCATGGACGCAGTGTACCAGTCGGGCACCAGCCGGCGGCCCGCCGCGGCTCCTGCCGAGGCCCGGCACGTGCCGGTGAAGACCGAGCCGATGCGTCCTTGGCGGGCAGACGGCCGCGACCTCGCCGGGTATGCTCGCGTGACCGTGTTCCGACCCCGGCGTGTCCTGATTCTGGGAGGCCAATGCGATGCCCCAGCCCCTGAGCGACGACCAGCTTGCCGAGTACGCCCGCGAGGGCTTCGTGATCGCCCGCGGCTTCTTCGACGACGCGGAGATCGACCTCCTACGGCGGGCCGCCAAGGAGGATCGCGCCCTCGACGAGCACGCCTTCGGCCGGGCCGACGGCGAGGGCGGCACCGTCCGGCTCTCGCTCTGGAATCATCCGGGCGACGGCATCTACGGGATGTTCGCCCGCTGCGAGCGGATCGTCCGCAGCGCGGAAAAACTGCTCGGCGGCGAGGTCTACCATTACCACTCGAAGATGATCATGAAAGACGCCCGCGTGGGGGGCGCCTGGACGTGGCATCAGGACTACGGCTACTGGTACAACAACGGCGTGCTGTTCCCGCAGCTCGTGAGCGTGTCGATCGCGGTCGATCCCTCGACCCGCGAGAACGGCTGTCTGCAGGTGATTCCCCGGTCGCACGAGCTCGGCCGGATCGAGCACGTCCTCTCGGGCGAGCAGGCCGGCGCTGACATGGAGCGGGTCACCGCCGTGCTCGAGCGGCTGCCGCTGGTGCACTGCGAGATGGCCCCGGGCGACGCCGTCTTCTTTCACGCCAATCTGCTCCACCGCTCCGACATGAACCGCTCGGAGCATCCGCGCTGGTCGATGATCTGCTGCTACAACGCGCGGGCCAACGACCCCTACAAGGACTCCCACCATCCCCGCTACACGCCGCTCGACGTCGTGCCCGACGGGCGGATCAAGGAGGTCGGCATCCGCCGGTTCGCTGAGGCCGGCGACGTGGCCTGGCTGGCCGACGACAAGGACCGCTCGGCCCGCGTGCTGGCCCCCAAGGCGTGACGAGGTCGCGAACCACACGCTTCCACCCGGACGACCGCCCGACCCATGGCACCGAAATCCCCGCTCGCAGCCGCGCTGGCCGTACCACTTTTGCTCCTGGCCCTCGCCTCCGCGGCCCGCGCCGAAAAGCCCGTCCGGGTCTATATCCTCTCCGGCCAATCGAACATGGTCGGCATCGGCCAGGTCGATGGCGGGAGCGTCCGCTGGGGACGGGAATTCATCGATCCGGTGGTCTCGATGTATGCCGGCCCGCCGGATGCTTCGGTCGACTACGACGCGCGAAAGCCGGAGCGGACCGTGGCGCTCAAAGCCTTCGGCGGCGTGAATCCCGAGCCCTTCCCGAAGGAGGGCGTCGCGGTGGTCCGCGGCCAGATCCAGATGCCGCACACGGGGATTTACGAGTTTCGCCCCGGCTACGGGGCATCCGAGGAAAACATCATGACCGTGGCCGGCACGGAGGTCTACCGCAAGGAGCCCGGCGGCAAGGCCGTGCGCAGGCCCATCAAGCTCGAAGCCGGCACGAAGGTGCCCTTCCGGATCGTCTCGCTCAACCACCAGGCCGACTCCCTCGGCTGGTATTCCCGCCTCGATGTCCCCGGCACGCTCCAGTCGCTGGTCCGCTACGACGGCAAGTTCGGCTATCTCGTCGACGACCATCGGAGCTTCGTTCCGCGCGACGACGTGTGGTACACGGGAGTGGTCACCGCCACGGCCGACAAGTGGCTCGACATCGGCTGCGGCGCGTCGGGCGGCAGCATCGGCCCCGAGCTCGGGTTCGGGCACGTGGTGGGCGACCGCCACGAGGAGCCCGTGCTGATCCTCAAGGCCAGCCAGGGCAACCGGTCGCTGGGCTGGGACTTCCTGCCCCCGGGTTCCCAGAGCTTCGAACACACGGACGAGAACGGCGTTACCTGGGTGTATGCCGGCTACAAACAGTCTCCGGACCGCTGGCGGAAGGGGACCGAGCCGGCGCCGATCGACTGGTATGCCGGCAAGCAATACGACGACTGCTTCAGCGCGGCGAAGGACGTGCTGGCGAAGTTCGACGAGAAGTTCCCGCACTGGAAGGGCCGGGGATACGAGATCGCCGGCTTCGGCTGGTGGCAGGGGCACAAGGACGGTGGCGAGCAGGGGAAGGGCCACGCGACCGTTCACGCCATCCGCTACGAACAAAACCTGGCCCGTCTGATCACCACGCTGCGGAAGGAGTTCAACGCGCCCAATGCGCCCTTCGTCGTGGCCACCTGCGGATTCAACGGCGGCCAGGGCTGGGAGCCCGGCAGCAGCGCCGAGACCATCTTCAACGCCCAGATGAGCGTGGGGGATCCGGCCAAGCATCCGGAGTTTGCGGGCACCGTGAGGGCGGTCGATACGCGGCCGTTCTATCGGCCGCCCGAGGTTTCGCCGCGCAACCAGAGCTTTCACTACCACGGCAACGCCGAGACGTTCATGCTGGTGGGTGAAGCGATGGGCAAGGCGATGGTGGAGATGCAATGAGCCGGGCCGACGCCCCGCCTGGGCCTGACCATCTGCCTCCCCTGCCCCGCCGCCCGGTGCCGGGCATCGGCTGCGTGGGCGCCGGCTTCATCATGGCCGACTGCCACCTCGTGGCCTATCGCGCGGCCGGCATCCAGCCGGTCGCGATCACGTCCCGCCGACCCGCGGCCGCGGCCGCGGTGGCCGCGCGGCACGCCATTCCGCGGGTGCACGACTCGCTCGACGGCCTGCTCGACGATCCCCGGGTGGAAGTGCTCGACATCGCCGTGCCGCCCGACGTGCAGCCGGCGGTGATCGAGGCGGCCCTGATGCGGGCCGGACGGATCCGCGGCATTCTCGCGCAGAAGCCGCTGGCTCCCTCCTACGCCGAGGCCCGCCGGATCGTGGAGCGGTGCGAGGCTGCCGGCGTGACGCTGGTGGTCAACCAGAACATGCGGTTCGACCATGCCGTGCGGGCCTGCGGTGGCCTCCTGGCCGCGGGCACGCTCGGCACGCCGGTGCTCGCCACGATCGAGATGCGGGCCATCCCCCACTGGATGCCCTGGCAGGAGCGGCTCGGTTGGGTGACGCTGCGGATCATGTCGATCCACCACCTCGACGCGTTCCGATTCTGGTTCGGAAATCCCACTCGCGTGATTGCGTCGGTGCGGCCAGATCCGCGCACGGCCCGCTCGTTCGCCCACGAAGACGGCATCTGCCTGACGATCCTCGAATACGACGGCCCGGGGGCCGCGGCCGGCCTCCGCTGTCTCGCCCTCGACGACGTCTGGGCCGGCCCGGCCCGCGAGGGCGCCGAGGCCGACTGCTCCGTGACCTTTCGCGTCGAAGGCACGCTGGGGATGGCGCAGGGCACGATCGGCTGGCCGGCGTGGCCCGAGCGGCGGCCGAGCACGCTCGACTGGACCACGACGGCCGGCGGCTGGCACCGCCCCCGCTGGGACGAGGCCTGGTTTCCCGATGCGTTCGTCGGCCCGATGGCCGAGTTGCTGCGGGATCTCGAGGGCACGGAGCCCGCCACCTGCACGGGCCGCGACAATTTGGTGACGATGGCCGCGGTCGAAGCCGCCTACCGTTCGGCCCGGGAGCACCGGGCCATCTGCCTCTCGGAGATCGACGCATGAAACTCGGCCTCATCAACTCGGCGTTCGCCCAGGCGGGCAAGGGCACCCGCTTCGGCCTCGAAACCACCAAGCAACTCGGCTTCGACACGGTCGACATCTTCACCGACCCGCTCGACATCGACGTGGCGGAGCGGCGGCTGATCCGCGAGACCTGCCGGGAGCTCGATCTGCCGATCGTGAGCCTGTGCTGCGTGGCCCTCGGGCTGATCGACTTCAACCCCTCCGTGCGCCGCTTCCACCTCGACCGCACGCGGGCCTTCCTCGACTTGGCCGCCGAGCTTGGCTGCTCGAACCTCCTGCTCGTGCTTGGCGAGTATGTCTGGCAACGGGAAGTGATCCCGCCGGCCGAGCAGTGGGCCCTCGGCGTCGAGGCCACGCGCGACCTCGGCCGCCACGCGGCCGAGGTGGGCGTCGCGATCGCGATCGAGCTCGAGCCCTTTCATCTGTCGCTGGTCAACTCGATCGACACGATGCTCCGGTTTCTCGACGAGGTGGGCCTGCCCGAGACGGTGCGGGCCAACTGCGACATCTCCCACCTCCACCTCGTGCGCACGCCGCCGGCCGAGGTCGCCCGGCTCGCCGGGAGGATCGAGCACGTGCACGTCAGCGACTGCGACGGGAAGGTGCACGGCGATCTGCCGCCGGGCCGCGGCGTAACGCCGATCGCCGACTACCTCGCCGCCATCCGCGACACGGGCTACGACGGGGCCGTGAGCATCGAGCTCGAGTATTCGCCCGAACCCGAGAAGATCGTGGAATGGGTGGCCGAGGCCCAGACGGCGACCGCCCGCATCATGGCTTCCCTGGGCTGCCGGCCGGCGTCAGCTTGAACTCCTTGATCGTGACCCCGGCGGTCGCGTCCGGCCGCGAGAATCGCAGCACGTTGCGGCCCTGGACCAGCTCGATCTCGACCGGTTCGGCCGTCTCCCACATGCCCACCGTGAAGGGCAGCGGCATCGGGACCGGCTGGGCCGCGTCGTTGGCCGTGACCATCAGGCTCTGCTTCCAGCTGGGTGTCACGACGCGGGCCGTGAGCCGGTATCGTCCGGCGGCCGGCGCCTCGAAGGCATATTCGAAATCCTGCGGCCCGCCATTGCGACCGTAGTGCAGCTGCGCGCCGCCGCGCGGGCTCGTCATGAACAGGATCTTGCCCGTGCTCGCCGTCGGTTTCGTGGTGGCGACGGCGGGAATCGTGATCGCCCCGTCCTTGCCCGTGGTAATCGCCCGATCCGCGTCGGTGATCGCCGCCGCCGCGTAGATCTCCTTTTCCTTCGACTCGTTGGCCTCGCCGATGTCTTCGCCGACGGCGGCGAGGGCCTTCGCCCCGGCCTCCTCGATCAGCTTCCGCTGCGTGAGCAGGGCCATGCCATTCCAGAAGCCGGGCGCGACCTTGCCAGTTTCACCCGGAGCCCACGTTTCGCCGGCCACGGTCCCGATCCACTGGGCCCGCTTCACCTGCAGGTAGTCCGCCCCACAGGCCCGGGCCTGGGTGGTCGCCAGGAAGTCGAGGTCGGGGCCGTAGGGGGTGTTCGTCCAGCCGTTGCCCCAGCCCGCGCCGAGGCACACCACCCAGCCGGCGGGCGTCCAGTGGACGAGCGCTGCGTGCCCCTTCTGCGGCCGTGCCGTCGTGGGCACGCCGAACGCGCGGAGGATGAAGCGACCGAAGAAGGCCCGCCGCCCGCAGACGCCGCCGTTCATCAGGATGTTCTGGAAGAACTGCAGCTCGTCCTGGTCGTACTTGCAGTCCTGCGAGCCATACTTCACGTCGGTCCTCACCGCGCCGACGTACCGCCAGCGTTCGTCGGGCGTGGTGATGTGGTCGGGGCGGTAGTTGCGGAGCATCTCGCGGCCCCAGGTCAGCATCTCGTCGGGCTCCTCCCCGTTGACGACCATCCGCATGTCCCAGACCGACAGATCCTTGAAGGCCGGATCGAGTTCGCCGGCGAGGAACGCCTTTTCGTAGTGGCGGTAGCGGCCCACCGGGTCGACGGTCGCCGGGGCCGTGGGCTTGCCGACCGCGTTCCGCTGGGCGACGGGCACTGCGTGCTCGAGCGCGATCGCCAGCGCGAGCCGCTGGAGGGTCCCGGTGCGGGCCTGGTCGCTGGCCCGCTGGATTGCGTCGTAGATCGTCATCGCTTCGCCATACCGGCCGTCCTTGGCGCCGTCCGCGACGGCCATCTGCACGAGCAGCGCGTCGTCGGCGAGCAGCCGGGCGACGAGTTTCTCGTGGTCGGGCCCCTGTTCGGCGAAGGCCGCCAGCCCGCGGGGCGTAGCCTCCGAGATCACGGTGAACCTGGCGAGCTGGCCGTCGAGCGCGGCGTCGGTCAGCGCCGCGCCGACCCCGAGGCTCGCGCCGGCCTTCACGAGCGCGGCCTTCGCCTCTGCCAACGCCTGCTCGGCCTGCTTGACCGCCAGCTCGTTCGCACCCTTTTCTCGCTCGGCCTTGTCGAGCGCGGCTTGGCGCTCCCGGAGGGCTGCCTCGCCGTCGGCCCGGTTCTTCTGCCACTTGGCCAGGTCGGCCTCGGCGGCCTGGCGCTCGGCATCCGTGGCGGCCTTCGCCAGCTTGGCCTTGGCCTCCGCGATGCCCTTGTCGGCACCGCCGATCCACTTGCCCTTGGCGTGGGCCACGAGCCCCTGGGCGGCGGCGAGTTCACCCAGCCGCTTGCGGGCCGACTCGAGCCCCTGCGTGGCCGCGACCTCGGCCTGCCGGGCGGCGGTGCAGGCGGCCTGCGCGGCGCCATCCACGGCGGGCAGGGTCTTCGTGATCGTGGCCTTGATCTCGGCCAATCGAGCGGCGTAGTTGGCCTCCAGTTTCTCGCCGGCAGGGGAGAGCGGCGGAGCCGGCGGCGCGGGAGCGGGTTTGGCCGCCCAGGTCGGGGCGTGCGAGGCACCGAAGGCGATGATCAGCGCGAGCCCCGCGCCCACGACGAGCCCAACGACCGACTGCTTCCCGACCTTCATCGCATGGTTCCTGGTTTCGTGCTTGGGGGGTTTCGTGCTTGGGGGCTCAAAGGCGATGGCGGCTCCGGCCAGCCATGTCGCCCTCCAGCCGAGTCTAGCGTGCGCGCTGAGCCGGAGCCCAGGGGTGGCGTTCGTTCCAAAAACAGTCAATCTGGTGCGCAAGAGAGACAGTCACGGGATGGGCATCATCCACGGTTAGACTGCCGCAGCGGGATCCCGAGATCCCGCGATCCACGCCACCACGAATCGACCCCACAAGACCTGAGGCATCTCCTCCATGCCCGCCATCGCTCGCGTCGGCTGCGTCTGGCTCCTCGTCGTCGCCACGGCCCACGCCGTGGTCCCGCTCGACCTCCCCCGGCCCGATGCCACGCCGGGTAATCCCGCCAAGCCGGTGAAGGTCTACATCCTCGCCGGCCAGTCCAACATGGTCGGCATGGGCGACATCTCGGGCGCGCAGCCGCTCTACCCCAGCATCTATCTCTCGGCCGACCCCGCGATCATCCCGGGCGTGATGCCCGTCGGGGCCGAGCGGCACCCGGAGGGCTACTGGAAGGGCGTCTCGGCCGTGGCGGCACACGGGATCCACGAATCGGCCGCGGCCGACGCCCCGGTCGGCGCGATCGTGAGCCTCTACGCCGGAGCGTTCGACCCGCGGGCCGACTATGCCGCGCGCCAGCCGGTGAAGACCGCGCGGGTGCCGCTGGGAACGGTCGCGGCGAGCCTGCCCGCGCTCGACGGCCCGCACACGGCGGTGGCCAGGGCCTGGATCGACGTCCCGGCCACGGGCACCTACACGCTGCACCCCGGCTTCGGCGACAGCACCCACGCGGTGGCGGCGATCGACGGCCAGGAGGTCTACCGCCGCGAACCAGGCGGCAAGCCCGTCGTGACGAAGCTGAACCTCGAGGCCGGCAAGCGGTATCCGCTGACCGTCACCTTCTTCAAGTCGGGCTCCGCGGCCCTGTGGATGGAGCAGGTCGACATCCCCGGCCGGGGCGACCTCGTCACGCTCGTGAAGCAGGAAGGAAAGTTTCCCTACCTGCTCGACGCGCAGGGAGCGTGGTCGGTCCGCAACGACGTCACCTTCCAGGAAGCCCGGGTCGCCAAGGGGGGCAAGAGCGCGGCGTTGAGCGTGCTCGCTCATGGGGGCAACACGATCGGACCGGAGGTCGGCTTCGGGTCCGTGATGGGCACGTTCCACGACGAGCCGGTGCTGCTGATCAAGACGGCGATGGGCAACCGCTCGCTCGCCTGGGACTTCCGGCCGCCGTCGAGCGGCACGACGGGGCAGCCGGGCGCCGCCGAGTGGGAGGGGCTCGAATACCGGCTGATGGTGCAGGGCGTGCGGGACACGCTCGGCCGGATCGCCGAGGTCGTGCCGGGCTACCAGGGCCAGGGCTACGAGATCGCCGGCTTCGCCTGGTTCCAGGGCCACAAGGACCGCGACGCCACCAAGCAAGAGTACGAACGGCATCTGGTCAACCTGATCCAGGACCTCCGCAAGGAGTTCGACGTGCCGAAGATGCCGGCCGTCGTCGCCACGGTCGGCTTTGACGGCTACCGGCTGGCTTCCGGCCCGTGGCACGGCGTGTGGGAGGCGCAGATGGCCGTGGGCGATCCGAAGCAGCATCCGGAGTTCGCCGGCACGGTCGCCTCGGTGGACACCCGCGACTTCTGGCGCGAGCTCAGCGAATCGCCGCGCTCCCAGGACTACCACTACCACCGCAATCCCGAGACCTACCTGCTCGTGGGCGAGGCCCTGGGCCGGGCGATGGTGAGGCTGCAGGGGGGCGAGGCGGAGGCGATCCCGAAGTCGGATCGCGAGGCCCGCGTGAAGGCCGAGATCGCCGCCGCGGCCGCCCGGCCCGCGGCCACCCCCGACCAACTCGCCGCCCATGCGGCCGTGCTCAAGCCGATGATTCTCGACGGCGCGCTCGCCCGGTTCGTCGCCGACCCGCGGAACGGGCCTCTCCTGCAGGCCGCGCTTGCCGGCCAGCGACCCGAGAAGCCCTCTCCCCTGCTCGCCGACGCGCTCGACACGGCCGTGCTGTATTACCAGGCGGCCGGCATCCACGACCACGACTGGCAGCCCTACGGGCCCGACATGAAGGGGGCCGCGTGGGACTACGTCGGGATCGATCTTCCTCCTTCCGAGGCTGCGGCCGACCCCAAGGCCAAGCCGCCCGCCGTCGTCGAGATTCCGG
>JBILOA010000372.1:0-3163 GCA_044374735.1 Pirellulales bacterium
CAGGTTGCTGACCAGGTTGCTGACCAGGTTGCTGACCAGGTTGCTGACCAGGTTGCTGACCAGGTTGCTGACCAGGTTGCTGACCAGGTTGCTGACCAGGCTCCTGACCAGGCTCCTGACCCCGCTCCTGACCAGGCTCCTGACCGGGTTGCTGACCGTCGTTCCGTTGCTGATCACCGCCCTGCTGCTTTTGCGGGCCCGGCTCACCGCCCTCTTGCTGGCCTGGGTTCTCACCCTGCGGTTGACCGCCCTGTTCGTTGCGTTGCCGGTTCTCGAGAATCCGCTCCATCGCCTCGCCGTCGTTCGTGCCGTCGGCGGCTACGGCCGGGTTCGGTTTCCGCTCGCCCTGCTGGCCACCGGCGTTTTGTCCGGCCTGGCCATCCTCACGCGGTTGGCCCTGCTCGTTGCCTTGACGCTGTCCCTGCTGCCCCTGCCCGTCCTGCTTTTGACCGTTCTCCTGCCCCTGCTGCCTGCCACCTTGCTGGCCCTGGCCGTCACCCTGCCGCTGATCGCCCTGCTTGCCACTCCCCTGGCCGGGCTTTTGACCGTTCGGATCGGTTCCCTCGCCGGGCTTCTGGTCGTTGCCCTTGCCCTGCTGGCTCGGCTTCTGGCCCTGTGAACCGTCCGCCTGCTTGCCCTGCTCTCCCTTTTGACCGCCCTTCTGGTCGCCGGAGGCATCGCCCTCCTGCTTCTGATCACCCTGCTTCTGGTCACCCTGCTTCTGATCACCCTGCTTCTGATCACCCTGCTTCTGATCACCCTGCTTCTGATCACCCTGCTTCTGATCACCCTGCTTCTGATCACCCTGCCCACCGGCGTCTTCGCCCGGCTTCTTGTCCTCGCCGTCCTTCATGCCCCGCTCGCCCGGCTTGTCCTCGCCGGAGTCACCCTGCTCGCCTTCCGGCTTGTCACCGCCCGCTTCGGGCCCGCCGTCGCCGGGCGGGTTTTGATCCCCTTCCGGCTGCTCGCCCTCACCCTGCGCCTGGGGCTGCGGCGGGGGCGGCTCCTGCGGCGGTGCCGACGCGTCGATCTGCAGCGACCGCCACTCCGAAGACGACTCGTTCGGCTTCTCCGGCCGCGTGTCGGTCGCCACGGCGCGATATTCGAGCACCATTCCCGGCTTCGCCCCGAGCGCCTCGGGCACGAGCGTCTCCGCCACGCTTGCGGCCTTGCGTGGCCCACCCACGAGCAGCTCCTCGCCCCGCTTGATCGCTCCTCCCGCCAGTCGCGTCTCAACCCGCACGCTCGCCAGCCCGAAGTCAGGGTCGATCGCCCGCACGCGCACCGTCACCGGCGCTCCCGGCGGCACCTTGAGCGTCTTGGCTTCGGGCACCTCGATCGACACCTCGGGCGCCAGGTCGGGCACCACCTCGATGCGATGCTCGAGGCTGCCCATGACGTCGGCCTCCGACCGGCCGGGAGCCCCGGCCCGCGGCCGGTAGGCGAATCGGTACGCCGCGAACTCCGGACCACTGCGGTCGGCATTGAGCTTGAGCGTGAACGTGCCGGTCGCGCGCGTGTTCTCCGGCCGCTCCAGACCCAGCGACACGTCCCGCCGCCCGTCGCAACCGAGATCGACAGCCGCCGTCTCGAGCGGCCGGTTCGACTCGGCGGTGATGGTCACCCGCGTCCCTTCGACGGCCCGGATGTCGCCCTGCCAGGGAAGCGTCTCCTCCTCGCGTCCGGTGTATTCGGGATAGCGGTAGCGAACCTCCCGCACCAGCAGCGCCGGCGCGTCGCTGAGCACCACCCGGATCCGCTCGCTGCGGGCGTCGCCGGCGGCGATCGTCAACTCCATCGACTGATCGAGTCCCCGCTCCTCGTCGGGCACCACCACCATCCGCACGCCGCCGGCGCCGGTCGCGAGCGGCATCGTCCACGCCGCCGCCGCGGGATCGGCCGCGCCGTCGTCGCGCAGCGGCCTCACGTTCAGCTCCGGTTTTTCACCGGCATCGAGCCCGTCGATCCGCGCCGAGAGCACGAGTTGCCTGCCACGATCGAGCTGGGCCACACCACCCACGACGTCGATCTGCCGGCCGGGAGCGTCCGACGCCGCCGGATCTTCGCCCGGCATCCGCCACGCCAGCCGCGGGGCGGCGATGCTCACCCTTGACGGCGAGGTGAAGCCGCTCCAGGGCGCGATCAACCGGGCCGCCGAGACAACGAAGCTCTTCGGTGCGAACACCTGATAGAGACAGATCAACCCCACCAGCGCCGCCAGGACCCAAGCCAGCCGCATCGCGGGCGTGCGATCGACCACGCCTTCGTCGGGCACGCCCGACAGCCGCCTGGCCGCCCGGCGCCGCAGCGACTTGACCACGGCCTCCGCCGCTTCGCCGGCATGCTCCTTGACCAAGACGGCGTTGACGAGATCGTTGTGGAGCTCGGGGTGATCCCGCTCGATGGCCCGCGCGGCGAACACGAGATTCACCCGGTACCGCACCAGCGGCACGATCCAGCGGACTGCCGCTGCCACCGCCACCCCGACGCCGGTCGCCAGCCAGGCCCACCGGGCCCACGCGGGCAGACCGCCGGGCACGAGCCAGTGCTCGACGAGCACCCCGACCAGCACCCACGCCACGGCGGCCACTGCGGCGGCCAGCAGGAAGGTGGCCACCACCATGCCCTTGAAGTCGGCGATCGCGGCGGCGAACCGGCGGGCGAGGTACTGCTCCGACTTGGAGCCCTCGATGGCGTCGCGGCCCCAGGGCCGAACGGCCAACGGATCGCCTGCCTGATCGGATACGCTGGCCATGGCCTGGATCCTTCTGCGCTGGGGGGATCAGCCGGGGCTGCAGTAGCGGCACCGCGCGACCAGCCGCCAGTTCGCGTGACGACCCTTTCGATCGTCCTGCCGCCGGCAATCTCTTCCAGTCTTTCAGTATATGCGGCACAGTCGCCCTCGGGCTCGTTTGTTGACGAGCCGGCGAAACGGGGCCTAAGGTGCGGCTTTGGCCGGGCCGGCGTGGCCCAGCGCCGCGAGGAAGCTCTGCTCCATGTCGATCCTGCCGGATCCGGAAACCTTCAGGCGGCTGGCGGATGGATCGATGCGGGGGCCGGGTGCGGCGACCCTGCGGGTTGCCCTGGCCCTCCTGGCGGGCCCGTACGGCCTGGCCACCGCGACGCGAAACGCCCTCTACGATCGCGGCCTGCTCCGGCAGCA
>JBILOA010000373.1:0-3161 GCA_044374735.1 Pirellulales bacterium
GGTGGCCGGCACCGACATCACGAGGCTCCCGGAGGGCCAGCGCGACCGGCTCCGGGCCGACACGCTGGGCCTGGTGTTCCAGCAGTTCAACCTGCTGCCCGGATTCACGGCGCTGGAGAACGTGCTGGTGGCGATGTCGTTCGCCTCCGGCACGCCCGACCGCAACCGGGCGACGGCCCTGCTCGAGGCCGTGGGCCTGGCGCACCGGCTCCACCACAAGCCGGCCGAGCTCTCGATCGGTCAGCAGCAACGGGTGGCCGTGGCCCGGGCCCTGGCCAACCGCCCCCGGGCGATCCTGGCCGACGAGCCGACGGCGAGCGTCGACGCGGCTCACCAGCAGCAGGTCGTAGACCTCCTCAAGAACACCTGCACCGAGCACGGCGTGGCGCTCTTGGTGGTGACCCACGACCCCGACGTGGCCCGCCAGTTCCCCCGCCGGCTCAAGCTCGAGGAGTTCAATCGGGCGGGACGGCACAAGGTCTGATCGCATGTCACTTTTGGGCATCGCCTGGCGCAGCATCCGGCAGCGGCTCTTCACGAGCGGCCTCACGGCCCTGTCGCTCGCGCTGGGCGTGGCGCTGGTCGTGGCCACGCTCGTGATCGGCGGGGTCGTCCGCGACGCCTTCGCCTCGGGGCAGGGGCTCGGCTACAACCTGATCGTCGGGGCGAAGGGCAGCCCGCTGCAGCTGGTCCTGAACAGCGTCTATCTCGTCAGCAAGCCGATCGAGAACATCTCCTGGCGCTTCTACCAGGAGTTCCTCCCGGCCGAAGCCCGCCCCGACGGTGTCGCCGGCCGCTACGCCGGCAGCGTCGCCAAGGCCGTGCCGATCTGCATGGGGGACTATTTCCGGAGTTTCCGCGTCGTGGGCACGAATGCCGCCTACTTCGACACGCTCACCGTCGGCGACGGACGGCCCTTCGGCTTCGCCGCCGGGAGAAACTTCCGCGACGACGAGTTCTTCGGCGGCGTGCTCGGCAGCACGGTGGCCACCAAACTCGGCCTGGCGGTGGGCGACCACTTTTCGCCGACCCACGGCGCCGACGATGGGCTCGTCCACGATCCCTTCACCGTGACGGGCATCCTGGCCCGCACCGACACGCCCGTCGACCGCGGCGTGTACGTCAACATGGAGGGCTTCTATCTCCAGGAGGGTCACGCCAAGCCGGTGCCGGAGGGCGAGGGCGGGGACGAGGCAGGAGCAGAAGCCGGAAAAGAACGGGGTCTTTCGCCGGCCGGTGGCAATCCCGCGCCGCTCCCGTTCAACCAGCGGGAGGTGACGGCGATCCTCGTTCAGACGGCCTCGCCCGGCGGGATGCCGCCGGAACTCCTGGCCATGGGGCTCAAGACCGCGATCAACGAGGACCGCGACGGGCAGGCGGCCGAGCCCGTCCGCGAGATCCGCACGCTGTTGGATCTGTTCGTCCGGCCGCTCGAGCTGCTGCTGCTGCTGGTCACGACGCTCGTCGTGATCGTCTCGGCGATCGGGATCCTCGTGAGCATGGTGGGCTCGGCCCTCGAGCGGAGCCGGGACGTGGCGGTGATGCGGGCGCTGGGCGCCCGGCGGAGCCACGTGCTCACGGCGGTGCTCCTGGAGGCGATCATCCTGGCCGTGGGAGGCGGGCTCGTGGGGTGGCTCTTGGGCCACGGGATCGTGGCCGCGATCGGTCCCCTGATCACCACCAACGCCGGCGTCTCGGCGGGGTTCTTCTCCGCGGCACCGCTGGGCGAGGCCCTGCTCGTGCCGTTCCTCGTCGGCCTGGCGATCCTCTCGGCGCTGCTGCCCGCCCTGGCGGCCTACCGGACCGACGTGGCGAAGTGGCTCTGACCTCCGTTCCGGGGAACTGATCGTGCGGTTGCGGACGCAGCCCTGGCATGGCGACACCGGCGGCCGCGGTCCGGGCCGCTTCTTCGTCGTCTTCCTGGCCACGATGTTCGTCCTGGAGCTGGGCATCATGACGGTGCTCCCCCGGCTCGTGCCCGAGGGGGCGCCGCCGCTGGTCGCCGCGGTCATCGACGGGGCGGTGCTCACGGCCGTGCTCGCCCCGCTGGTCTGGTTCGGCTTCGTGCGGCCCGTGCAGCGACTGCACGAGAGCCGGGGCCTGCTGCTCGACCAGTTTCTGTCGGCCCAGGAGGACGAGCGGCGCCGGATCACGGCCGACCTCCACGACGGGCTCGGGCAGAACCTCACCACGATGCTCCTCCGGCTGAGCGTGCTGGCGGATTCGGCCACCACCGCCGCGGTTCGCGAGAACGCCGCGGCCCTCCGCGCGATCGCCTCGAGCTCGCTCGCGGAAATCCGCGAGCTCGTTCGCGAGACCAGGCCCCCGGCACTCGACGACCTCGGGCTGGCCGCAGCGCTCGAGCGGCAACTCGCCGACCTGGCGGCCGCCACCGGCATCGCCGCCACCTTCTCCTGGCCCGACGGCGAGGGCCGCCGCTTCACGCCGGAGATCGAGACCGCCGTCTACCGCGTGGTGCAGGAGGCCGTGACCAATGCCGCCCGGCACGCCGCCGCCGGGCGGATCGAGGTCGTGCTGGCCGCGACCCCACAGATCCTGACGGCGACGGTTCGCGACGACGGCCGGGGCTTCGACGTGCGGGCGGCGCTCCAGCCGGCGCGGCAGCCGTTCGGCCTGCTGGGCATGCGGGAGCGGGTGGCCGTGTTCGGCGGCTCCGTCGACGTGACGAGCGAGCCCGGTCGCGGGACAGTCGTCGAGGCCCGCATCCCCCTCGCGCCCGGAGGGGGCCGATGAACCACCCGATTCGCGTCCTGATCGCCGACGACCACGCCGTGATGCGATCCGGCCTCCGGCTCCTGCTCGAGTCGCAGGCCGACATGCGGGTGGTCGACGAATGCGGCACCCACCAGGAGGTGCTCGCCGCCCTCGAGCGGCACCCCGACGGCATCGACGTCGTCTCGCTCGACCTCTCGATGCCGGGGGGCTCGGCGGGCGCCTTGATCGAAGACGTCGTCCGCAGTCGTCCCGAGATGGGTGTCGTGGTGCTGACGATGCACGACGACGCCAGCCACGCCCGCCGGGCGCTCGCCGCGGGGGCCCGGGGATACGTCGTGAAGTCGGCCGCCGACCGGGAGCTGCTGGCGGCAATCCGAGCCGTCGCCGATGGCCGCACCCACGTCGGCCAGGCCGTCGGGGGCGAA
>JBILOA010000374.1:0-3160 GCA_044374735.1 Pirellulales bacterium
AGCTGCTGATGCCGCCTTGGCCGTTCCAGTCGCCCGCCAGCGGCTGCCAGCCCGCGGGCAGGCTCCAGGTGAAGACGGCCAGGTCGGTGGTGGTGCCGTCGATCCGGTTGCTCAGCCGCCAGACGGAGTTGGTCGGATCGACGAACCCGATCGTGCTCCGGCCGTCCCCGTCCCAGTCGCCCGCCAGCGCGAGCCAGTTCGTGCCCGCCCAGGCGAACGTCACCTGCTGCTCGGCCGAACGGTCGCCGTTGGTCCGGTTGTTGAGATACAGCTTCTTTTCAAACGGGTCGTAGACGGCGATGCCGTCGATCCCGTCGTCGTCCCAGTCGCCCGCCAGGGGCCGCACGTAGGCGGGCACCGCACCGACGGCGAAGGAACTGGCCGTGGTCCAGCCGGTGGGGTTGTTGTTGATGTACCACCGGCCGAGGCTCGGGGCGAACAGCGACACGGTGTCGATGCCATCGCCGTCGAAGTCACCAGCCACCGGCACCGCGTCGGTCGGAACGTCCGCCGGAACCGAGAACGCGATCACCTGCGCGGCCGCGTTGTCGGGATAGAGTCGCACCCGACGGGTCACGGCGTTGTAGGCCCCGAGGGAGTCGCGGCGCACCCCGTTGCCGTCCGCACCGTTCCAATCGCCGGCCACCCAGCGCCACGCGCCCGAGAGCGGCGGCAGCGACGCCTGCACGACGCCCGTGTTCGAGCCGATGTTGCGGTTGTTGAGCTGGGCGCGACTGTCGGCCGGCGAGAACCGGCCGATCGTGTCGGCTCCCTCGGCGTAGCGCTCGATGGGGTTGCCGGGCGTCAGGTTGCGGCCAACCAGGCCGGGATAGTCGGCGGCATAGCGGTAGGCCCGGAACGTGAAGTTCTGGTAGGTGTCGGGGATCCCGATCGGGGCGAGCTGGGCCCGTTGGCCCTGGTAGAGCACGCTGCCCGGGGCGGCGCCGATCACGGGATTGATGTATTCCCAGACGATCTTGCCGGCCGGCGTGACCTCGAAGAACCGTCCCTCCGTCCCCTCGTTGATCAGCGTGTTGCCGTTGGGGAGCCGCTGCATGCCGGAGATGATCCGGGCATAGAAGCTCTGGCGCGGCGTCGCGACGTAGCGCCAGTTGGGGGCGGCCGGACCGAAGGCACGGCCCGGCTTCGCGTAGCCGGCCTCGGCAAAGCCGGGGTTGAAGAGCCCGGTCGTGTCGATGCCGTCGCCGTTCCAATCGCCGGTCACGGGCCGCCAGGACGGGGCCGCGTAGCCTGTGGTCATGGTGATGACCGAGGACGTCGAGCCGTTGACGCGGTTGTTGAGGTACCAGGTGCGCTGCACGGGATCGTAGAGCCCGGTCGTGTCACGACCGTCGCCGTCCCAGTCGCCGGCCACCGGCAGCCAGCGGGGAGGCAGCAGGTAGGGGAGGTTCGGTCGGAACACGATCAGCCCCGTGCGCTGCTGCAGCCAGCGGTCGGCGGCGACGTTCAGGCGGAACACGTTGTCGGCCGGGTTGTAGACGCCGACGTTGTCGGTGCCGTTGGCGTCCCAGTCACCCACGATCGGGCGAGATCCGGGCGGCAGGCGGCGGCCGTTGGGCAGCGAGGCCGTGAACTCCACGAGCCCCGCTGCAGCGTTGGTCGCGAAGGAACCCGCCGCGTTGCTGAGACGGAAGCGATTGGTGGCGGGGTCGAAGAAGCCGACGGTATGGAAGCCATCGCCGTTCCAGTCGCCGGCCAATGGCACCCAGCCGGCCACGGCGACACCCGAGGCGTCGATCGTGGTGGGGCTCGTGTCGTTGGCGGAGTCGTAGAGGCGAAACGTCTTTCCGGTCGGGTCGTAATAGCCGATCGATTCGGAACCGTCGTCGTCCCAGTCACCCGCGAGCGGCACCCAGCTGGCGGGCACGACCCCGGTGTTGAAGGCCGTGGCGGCTGCGATCGACGAGGAGCGCCGATCGCTCAGATACCACTGCGCGGTGTTGGCGGGCAGCGAGATCTGGAGCACGCTCGAATAGCTCGGCAGGCTCGGGTTCGGATTCCAGCCGTTGTTGAAGACCAGCAGATTGCCGGCTCCCGGCAGTCCGGGGCGGATCCACTGCGGGTCGTGCTGATAGAACAGCTGCTGGTCGGCGGCCGTGCCCGACTTGTAGGCGGCCGGATTGCCCCAGCGGTAGAGCAGGCTGCCGCCGCGTCCCGCCCGACCACCCGTGCGGCCGGCGGCTTCGGCGGTCGTCGTGCTGCGGTCGATGATCCAGAGTTCGCCGAACTCGCGGGGCGAGACGACGATCTGGTCGAGTTCGGGGTTGTAGTTCACCGAGTTGAAGTGGGTCCAGTCGGCGGGCACGCCCCCCATGCCGTCGCCGGTCAGGTAGTAGTTGATGTCGACGAGCTGCGGGTTGGCGGCGACGTTGCCATAGTTGGCCTTGGTGGGATCGATGTCCTGCACGAGGTGGTCCCAGAGGTGCCACTGCCAGACGACCTCGCCCCCTTCGGCATAGGTCTGGCCCTCGGCGGGCTGGTTGGGCCGCACCTCGATCAGCATGTCGGGCCAGAGTTCACGGACACCGCCGGTGCCCGGTGCGATCGGCACGTCATTGGGATCCCTGCCCGCCGCCACCGCCTCGGTGTAGGTCTTCCGCTCCCAGGCGATCATCAGCACGTTGCCGTTGGGCATCACCTCGAAGTCGTGATGGAGGTGGGCGTCCTGGGTGGCCAGCGTGTACGACCAGACGAGGTCGCCGTCCCAGTTGAACTTCTCGATCCGGCCGGAGGTGCCCGGCGCCCAGGCCTTGTTGGGGCCGACTTGCGTGGCGACGCGGCCGGCCCGAATCAGGCTCCCGTCGGGAAGCAGCTCGGCCGTCAGGGGCGTGGAGCCGCTCGTCCAGCGCTTGACCTCGTGGCCTTCCTGGTCGATGAGGTAGGTCGTGGTGGAGAGCGAGGGCGCGAACAGCGTGTAGCCGCCGAAGGCTTCGGCCACGTTGTTGGTGATCAGGCCGACCGTGTTGGCCAGGAGCTGCCGACCTTCCAGCCGCTCGCCGCCATAGGACCGCTGCCGTTCGGCGGTCTGACGGCGGGCGATCTCTCGCACCCGTCGGGCATGCTGCTTGCGGCCACGGCTGAAAAACTTCGCGATCATCGGCTTCTCCTCGGAATGGACGAGCGGGGGGCCAGCGTCGCG
>JBILOA010000375.1:0-3154 GCA_044374735.1 Pirellulales bacterium
CTTCGGAGCGGGCTTGCTCGCGGCCGGTCGCTTCGCGGCGGGCTTCTTGCTGGGCTTCTTGCTGGGCTGCTTGGCAGGCTTCTTCTTGGCCATGACGGGCTGTGCTCCGGGACGGGGATCGTGTGAGGCGGACTGGTCGGAGGTTGTAGCACGTTTGCGACCGATCGAACCTCAGCGACGCCGGCCGCATCTCGCACGGAACGATTCCTCTCGCTGTCGGAACTCGCGATCCTCGGGCTCGCACCGGTGGGTGTGGGCACGCTCACGCCCCGGCTGGATCGGAGTTGGGAGCGGGTCGCAGCAGCCGGTCACCACTCGTCAGACGGTTGCGGAAGCACCGTTGACCATCCTAGACTTGACGCAAGGGGTCCGCAGCCACTCCGCATCCACGAAGGGCGATCCTCATGACCGCTGTCAGCCCGATCCGGAGACCGACTCGCTGGATCGCAATGTCCGCCCTGGCGTTCGTGGCATCCCTGGCTGTCGCCAGCGGAGGCCGTGATGGCATCGCCTCAGGGCAGCGTCATGACGCTCCCGAAGGTCGACCGGGACGGCCGTGCCGCGGTGACCGCCGCGGCTGAGAAGATCGACGCGCTCCTAGCCGACCACTGGAAGGAGCACGCCGCCAAGCCGCCCGCCCGGCTCACCGACGAGCAGTTTGCCCGCCGGATGTATCTGGAACTCGGGGGTCGGATTCCCAGTTACGAGGAGGCGGTGGCGTTTCTGTCGTCGAAGGATCGACGGAAACGCGCGGAGCTGATCGACCGGCTGCTCGAGAGCCCGGATTACGTCAGTCACTTCTACAACTTCTGGGCCGACATCCTCAGGCTCCAGGAACGCCCCAGCAAGACGCTGCCGTTCGAGCCCTACCTGTATTACGTCAAGGAGGCGATCCGGACCAACAAGCCGTACGACACGTGGGTCTACGAGATGCTCACCGCCGACGGCCGCATCTGGGAGAACCCGGCGGTCGGATACCAGTTGCGCGACGAGGGCATGCCACTACCCTACGTGGACAACACCGTCAGGGTGTTTCTCGGCACCCAGATCGGCTGCGCGCAGTGCCACGATCACCCCTTCGACCAGTGGACCCAGAAGCAGTTCTACGAGTTGGCTGCGCTGACGGCGGGCACGCGGATGGTGGCCGGCAGCGGGCGGATCTCCGCCAAGGGAAAGGAAGTGCCGGGCGGGGATGTCCGCAGGCTGATCGGCGAGATCCGCAAGCAGGACGACAAGAAGGCGCCGTTGCTGACCCGCTTCGTGCGGGCCAACGCCACGGCCGTGAGCTTTGCCGACGCCCCGCTGAAGCTGCCGCACGACTACCAGTATGACGACGCCGAACCGCTCTCGGTGGTGACCCCGAAGGTGCTCTGGGACAACGTGCCGGCGACGGCCGCCGCCGCGGCCGGCCGCGAGCAGTTCGCCGCGTGGGTGGTCACGCACGACAATCGGCAGTTCGCCCGCACGATCGCCAATCGGATGTGGCGGAAACTGATGGGGGTCGGCTTGGTGGAGCCGGTGGACGACTTCCGGGATGAGAACCCGGCCAGTTTTCCGGCGCTGCTCGAGCATCTCACCGACGAGATGCTGCGGCTCGAGTTCGACCTGCGGGAGTTCGTTCGGATCATCGTCTCGACCGACGCCTATCAGCGGCGGGCCGTCGCCTTCGATCCCACGTCGGCGGCTCCGTTTCACTTCACCGCGCCGGCCCTGCGACGGATGACGGCCGAGCAGTTGTGGGACTCGATCCTCACGCTCGTCGCCCGCAATCCCTGGAGCGTGCAACGGCCGACGCCCGAGCAGATCGCCTCGGCGGTGAGCCTCGACCTCGGCACGGCCAGCGTGGAGGACGTGGAGCGGCAGTGCGACGAGTTCATGGATGCGTATGGCCGCGGCTATCTCCGGCAGATGCAGCAGATCTGCGGCTATCGGGGCCAGTTGCTGGTGCGGGCCAGCGAGATCCCGACGCCGCTGCCGCTGGGGCATTTCCTCCGGCAGTTCGGCCAGAGCGATCGCGAGGCGATCGAGGCCGCGCGGCAGGTGGCCACGATTCCACAGATCCTGGCCATGTTCAACGGCCCGATCACCCACAGCATGCTCGAACGGGGCTCCGTGATCTACGACAACGTGACTGCGCACCGGCCCGAGGAGGCGATCGACGTCGTGTTCCTGTCGGTGCTGTCCCACCGGCCCTCGCCCGAGGATCGCCGCTTCGCGATTCAGGAGCTCACGACCGCCGAGAACCCGGCGACGGGCTGCGGCAACGTGATCTGGGCGCTGCTCAACACGCGCGAGTTCATCTTCATCCAGTAAGGGCGCCCGCCCGGAGGTTGTCCGTCCATGGCCCGTCCAACGCCTGTCTCCGCCGCCGGCCGCGACGCTCGACTCTCCCGCCGGGCGCTCATCGGCCATGGCGCCCGCATGGCGCTCGGCGTCACCGTGTTGGATCGGCTGGCCGGCAGCCTCGCCGCGGCGGATGCCTCCCGGCAGACGGCGAAGAACGGCGTCAACATCATTTACCTGACGATGCGCGGGGCGATGACCCACATCGACACCTTCGATCCGAAGCCGGGCCGCGAAGAGCAGGGGGAGACCAAGACGATCCAGACGAAGACGCCGGGAATCCTGTTCGGCGAGCATCTTCCGAAGCTGGCCGGACTCTCCGAAAAGCTCGCCGTGATCCGCTCGATGACGACGGAAACCGGGGCCCACGAACAGGGCACCTACCTGCTGCGGACGTCCTACCCGCAGATCGCCAGCATCCGTCACCCCTCGATGGGCTCGTGGGCGCTGCACGTGAGCGGCAAGCGGAGCCGTGACCTGCCCGGCTACGTGCTCGTGGGCAACGGCAACGAGCATCCGGGCTGCGGGTTCCTCGACCCGGCGGTCACGCCCGTTCCGGTCGCCGACCCGACGCTCGGCCTGGAAAACACGGTGCGGCCCGCGTATCTGTCGCAGACGAATTTCGAGCGTCGGCTGGCCCTGGCCGACCGGATCGACCGCGACTTCAAGCAGACCTACAAGGGTCAGCAGATCGAGGCCTACAACCAGATGTACAAGGATGCCGTCCGGCTGTTGGGCAGCGTCGACCTGGAGGCGTTCGACATCGCCAAGGAGCCGGAGAAACTCCGCGCGACGTATGGCGACTCGCCGT